>JAFLJW010000417.1 GCA_022712815.1 Pseudodesulfovibrio sp.
CCGCTGGCCGGTCAGTTCATCAGCCTGATCAAGGACTCTTCCCTGCTTGGCGTCATCTCCATCCGCGAATTGACCAAGGCCGCCCGTGAAGCGGTCACCACCAGCCTCATGCCCTACGAACTCTACTTCGTCCTTGGACTCATGTATCTGGTTGTCACTTTTTCCCTGTCCATGTTCGTGCAATACCTTGAGAAAAGGACGGCAGAATAAAATGATAGACGTCAAAAACGTATATAAGACCTTCTTTGTACCACACGAAGTGCAGGCCCTGCACAACGTCTCCTACCATGTCAATGCCGGAGAAGTGGTCGTGGTCATCGGCCCGTCAGGGTCCGGGAAATCGACATTCCTTCGCTGCATCAACAGGTTGGAACATGCCGAAGAAGGCACCATTCTCATCGATGGCGTAGACGTGCTGGCCGACAAGACCAACATCAACAAGGTCCGCATGGAAGTTGGCATGGTTTTCCAGTCCTTCAACCTTTTCCCGCACCTGACCGTGTTGGAAAACGTCACCGTCGGCCAGACATCGGTTCGCAAACGGGGCAAGAAAGAATCTCTGGAAACCGCCATGAAGCTGCTCAACAAGGTCGGCATACATGAGAAAGCCAATGTCTTTCCAGCGCAACTCTCAGGCGGCCAGCAACAACGTGTCGCCATTGCCCGCGCCCTTGCCATGAACCCCAAGATCATGCTCTTTGACGAGCCGACCAGTGCTCTGGACCCTGAAATGGTCGGTGAAGTCCTTGAGGTCATGAAGCAGCTCGCCAAGGA
The DNA here is from genome assembly GCA_022712815.1 of Pseudodesulfovibrio sp. GTDB lineage: Bacteria > Desulfobacterota > Desulfovibrionia > Desulfovibrionales > Desulfovibrionaceae > Pseudodesulfovibrio. Next base: position 775 of record JAFLJW010000417.1, read on the forward strand.
AGGAATGACCATGGTCGTGGTCACTCACGAAATGGGCTTTGCCCGCGAAGTGGCCGACAAGGTCATATTCATGGATGAAGGCAAAATCGTGGAAGTAGGTGACCCGGAGCACTTCTTCACCAACCCCGAACATGAGCGGACCAAGCTCTTCCTGAGCCAAATCCTGTAGCAAGCCATACTGTAAAAAAAACGGGGGAAACCAATTTGGTCTCCCCCGTTTTTTATTATCTTTTTTTCCAGATTTCCCAATCCGATCAACTCTTCTTCATTGTAATAACAACCACACCTGACAGGGCGATAATACCACCGGTCAATGCAAGCGGTGCCGGGAATTCGCGCAGCCAGAAAAACCCGATAAAAAGCGTCACCGCGGGCAAGGCGTATTGGGAGATGACGATCTTTGAAACATCTCCCTGAGACAACGCATACGACCATGTGACATAGGCTATGGCCGCAGGGCAGATACCCAGGTAGATCACGGCCAGGGTCGCGTCAAATGGTGCGGTTGAAACGGCATCGACAAATCCGGGAAGGTACCAGAACATGAAAATCGTTCCCGCGATCATGGTGTAGGTGACATATTCCAAGGCGGAATATCGCTTGAGATACGGCTTTTGCAGCACGATGTAGAATGATTCGGACAAAGCAGCGATAAGGATGAGCAACGCACCACCATCAAGAGTCATGCCGCCACCTTCACCAAAGGCGATGAGTGTGACGCCAGCCACACTGATGCAAACTCCAAACAGACTACGGAATCCTATATGCTCCTTGAGAAAAACGACAGCAAGGAGGATGCTGAAAACCGGTATCGAGCTGATCAAAAAACTGGCGGAACCGGCGGATACCGTCTGTTCTCCATAGTTCAAAAACACATGGTAGACGGTGTAGCCAAGAAACCCGTGAAGGAGAAAAATGGGAACATCCTTCAAATCCGGCATGCGGATACGCCTGAAAACAGCGTAGCTGCCGAGAACTGCGGAAGCCACAAGGAACCGCAAAAGTGCCAGGTGTCCAGGAGAATAGGCAGTGAGGCCAGCACGAATACCGACAAAAGCCGATCCCCAGAAGATCAGGGTGACGGTCAAGGCGAAAAAGACTTTCAGGGTCATGATTATTTGTCTTGGTCTTTCTTGTCGTCTTGCCTGTTCTTATACGTAATGGAAGCGAGGCAACCGGCCAGACCACCGAGAACAATGGCCTTACCGCCCGGCATCATATCGGTCAGACTGAAAAGATAGCCGACAGCACATCCTGCGATAATGCCTTTGGCAAGGGCGTCCACCCACTCAAGAAACTTTTTGGAATCGTCGTCCATGGAATGTTCCTGTTATAGCTATATCTTATAAAAATGAATGTAATTGTACAAACTGACGGCTTGTCATGGACTCGAAACTCGCCCCGATACCGGGAATATGCATGGCTCCTCCCCAGGGGCGATGCCAACGAACCATAAGCTTGATAGGTGTCTGGTCTTCCAGCTCCCGAACGACAATCCAGGCAGGGTTGTCCACTCGCCAATCCCCCGCAGAATAAATAAAGCAACCATGTTCGGAGATATTCACTGTGACAGAGTGTTCGCCCCCCTGTTCCAACCGATCCAGATCGCCAAACAACATTACGTTGAACACGACCCCCTGACGCTGGGCAACCCTGATGGAACGCGGTGAAAACGGGACGCATTCTTTCAAAACAAATTCCGTCAGATCGCGATTGTCACAGACTGTTCCGCCCTGGGTCAGACCACGAATTCCACCATGTTTCTGATTGTACATGAGCCGAAGAACAGGAAAACGATCCATGATACGCGTAATACGGTTCTTGTCACCGCACTCACACCGAATCATGGTCGGAACATCAATGAGCAGACCGCTGTACGGAGCATCAATAAGAGTACCGGTTATCTCGTCCGGGGATGATATGCAGTCCACTTCAATATCGATATCAATATCATGCAGAACTTCACTATATGCAGTCCGGGACAACCCCTTCTCGGCTATGAGCAAGAGCTTGGTTTTCACTGGTTTCAAGTCTCCTTTATTCAAGCGGATGAATATGAGCACAAAACATAAATAATGACAAGTGAGGTGAATGGTTATCGCCCGCAGGTGAACAAATCGTAGTAAAAGATACTACAACACACCTAATTAATTAAATATATCACAAAACTAAAGATTTCAGACTTTTTTTGTTCCTACAGCTTGACAGTGATTCTCAATATCACTATCTATCACAAGTCCGGATTGATTCCGGGTTCAAACATTTTGAGGGAAATCATGTTCGACACAATTATTGTTGTTGCGATTGTCGCTGTTGCGGCATTCTTTACGATACGCAGGCTGTACAGGCAGTACTCATCCCAAAACAGCGGAGGCGGATGCTCCGGCTGTGGTCATTCAAATTCATGCTCCACTCTCCAAAACAAGCCGACACAATCTGATTGTTGCGGATCTCGTTAATATTTTTTTACCACCCAATTGAGAACAGCTCTCAACCAAGTACATGAGGAGACTTCATGAACAACTCGATCTGCTTAAGAAACGCCAAAGTCAACCAGAAGCTTAAAATACTCACTGTCAATGCCGAAGGTGAGCTGGGCCGCCGAATCCGTGACATGGGCCTCATCCCCGGAACCGAGGTACACGTTATCGGCAAGGCTCCGCTCAAGGACCCTGTCGCCCTTCGCCTCAGAGATTTCACATTGACGCTCCGAAACAGCGAAGCGGACAACATCACCGTAACCCCTCAGGAGGACTAACCAATGGGACAATACACCATCGGTATCGCCGGTAACCCAAATTGTGGAAAAACAACCACGTTCAATGCACTTACCGGGGCGCGACAGCACGTTGCCAACTGGCCCGGCGTCACTGTTGAAAAAAAAACCGGCACCATGAAACTTGGTACGGACTCTCTGGAAATAGTGGATTTGCCCGGTACATACTCCTTGACCGCCTACACTCAGGAAGAACTGGTAGCACGCAATTTTCTGGTTGAAGAACGCCCTGAGGCCGTGATCGACGTCGTGAACGCGGATGCCCTTGAACGCAACCTGTACCTTGCCGTGCAGATCATGGAACTGGGTGTCCCCCTGGTTCTGGGCCTGAACATGATGGATGAGGTCCGCACGAGCGGTAAAAAGATCGACAGCAAAAAACTGGCCGAACTCTCCGGCTGCCGGGTGGTGGAAACCATTGCCAGAGACAGCAAAGGCACAGACGCCTTACTTGAAGAAGCACTCGCTCTCGCCAAGGAGAAAAAGGGATTATGGTCCCCTCTGAATATTTCCTACGGCCCTGACCTGAACCCGGTACTGGACGAAATGGAAAAGCTCATTGAAGCAGAGCAATTCCTGACGGACAAAGTCCCAGCCCGCTGGGTCGGCATCAAATACCTTGAAAAAGATAAAGATGTCATTGACAAGGGACACCTCGCCAACTCCAAGATATCCATTCAACTTGAAGAAATCGCCGTCAAGATCGCCAAACATACGCAAATGACCTTAAAGGCCTCACCCGATGCGCTCATCGCCGATTACCGCTACGGCTTTATCGCTGGCATGATCAAGGACGTGGTTTCCTATCCCGTACTTGATGCAGATCGTATCAGCCGTTCCGACAAAATGGACAAAGTGCTCACGCACACATTCCTTGGCCCGCTGATCATGCTCGGCATCATCTATGTCATCTACCAGATCACCTTCACCGTAGGCGAAATACCAATGGGCTGGCTGGAGTCACTCTTTGGCTGGTTAGGTGATACCGCCACCAACGCCCTGCCCGATGGGCTGCTCCGCTCACTGATCGTCTCCGGCATCATCGACGGCGTGGGTGGAGTTCTTGGATTTGTACCACTTATCATGTTCATGTTCCTGATGATCTCCGCCCTTGAAGACTCGGGGTACATTGCCCGCATGGCCTACATGCTCGACCGCGTATTCAAGATCTTCGGCCTGCACGGCACTTCGGTTTTACCATTCATCGTGTCCGGCGGCATTGCAGGCGGTTGCGCCGTACCCGGCGTCATGGCCACCCGCACCCTGCGCAGTCCCAATGAGAAACTCGCCACCATATTTGTCGCCCCGTACATGACCTGCGGCGCCAAGGTCCCGGTTTTCCTCATGCTATGCTCCGCCTTCTTCCCGGAAAACGCACCCACAATCATGCTCCTGATCACTCTTGGCGCATGGGCCATGGCCCTTATCGTGGCTCGCGTCCTGCGCTCCACCATCATCAAAGGCGCAGCGACCCCGTTTGTAATGGAATTACCGCCTTACCGCATGCCCACATTGCGTGGCGTACTCATCCATACATGGGAGCGCACCTGGGAATACGCCAAGAAAGCGGGTACCATCATTCTCGGTATCTCGATTCTCATCTGGGCCATGATGACCTTCCCCCAACTCCCGGAAGAACGCGTTGCCAGCTATGAAGCCCAACGCGCACCAATCACGGAGCAGATCGAAGCCCTCGGCGAAGGCGGATCAGAGGAAGTCCTGGCCGCTCTGGAAGATAAAATTGCTGACATCGACAACACCGAATCAGAGGAAGCAATCCGTAACACCTTGGCCGGAAGCATCGGTACTGCGATGGAACCCGTATCCCTGCTGGCTGGCTTCAACTGGCGCACCAACATCGCCCTGACCGGCGGATTCGCTGCCAAGGAAGTGATCGTTTCCACCCTTGGCACCGCCTACTCCATGGGCGAAGTCGATACCGAAGATACCGACCCGCTGTCCGAAAAACTGGTAGCTGACCCCATGTTCACCACAGCTTCGGCCATCGCACTGATCATCTTCACCATGCTCTACGCCCCTTGCTTCGTGACCGTGGTCGCTATGGCCCGTGAATCAAGCTGGACCTGGGCCGCCTATAGCGTGGTCGGCTCCACCGGCCTGGCCTTTGTCCTGTCCGTAGCCGCCTACCAGATCGCCAGCGCGTTTATCTAACGACCCAGCCGCACCATCAAAAAATAAAAGGGGAGTCTTTCAAGGCTCCCCTTTTCTTTTGCTTGCAAATACCCTACCTTCTGCTCAGAAAACATTGGGGAATTATATGGGCAAACCTGCTGAGATCATAAAAGAACTATTCCGAGACGCCACCACCGCGAGCATTGAAATGTTCAAGGTCATGATCCCGGTCATCATCGGGGTCAAAGTCCTTCAGGAACTGGGGCTAATCAAATATATGGCCTGGCCGCTCAAGCCTCTCATGAGCCTTGTTGGCCTGCCCGCTGAAATGGGTCTGGTCTGGGCCACGGCCATGGTCAACACGACCTATGCCGGGCTGATCGTCTTCCTTTCACTGATTCAGGACAATCCGTTGACCACGGCTCAGGCCACCGTGCTGGGCATCCTCATCCTGGTCTGCCACGCCCTGCCCATGGAAAGTTCCATTGCCAGAAAATCCGGCGCACGCTTTTTCTTCCAGTGCATCGTCAGAATCGTCGGAGCATTCATCCTCGGCTGGCTGCTCAATCTGTTCTATACAACCACCGGCACCCTTCAGGAACCGGCCACCATACTTCTCCAGCCCAACCCACAGAGTATCGCCGACCCATCGCTGCTTGCCTGGGCTCTGGACCAGGGGAAAAACCTGCTTTCCATTTTCGGAGTTATCCTCACCCTCCTCATCACAATGCGCATCCTCTACGCCATCAAGGTCATCGACCTGATGAACAAAATCCTGCGCCCCGTCCTCAAGCTGATCGGCATCGGTCCCAAGGCCTCAGCCATCACGGTCATCGGCCTGACCATGGGCCTCTCTTACGGCGGCGGACTGATCATCAACGAGGCCCGAACCGGCACCATCGGCAAAGAAGATATTTTCTACTCACTGACACTCATGGGCTTGTGCCACTCGCTCATCGAGGATACCCTGCTCATGTTGCTCATCGGCAGCAATTTCAACGGCATCTTCTGGAGCCGCCTCATCTTTGCCATCGTTGCCATGGCAGGAATTGTCCAGATCGTACGCAGATTGCCCAAACGTTTTCAAAACACCTACCTCTGGGTCGACAAATAGCCACCCGGAAATACAAGGAGGATTCCATGACTGATATCAAACTCATCCACACGGAAAAGGCCCCGGCTGCCGTAGGCCCGTATTCGCAGGCCACCGCGGCAAACGGCATGCTCTTTGTTTCCGGCCAGCTCGGCCTGATCCCCGGCGAGGGGAAACTCGCTGAAGGATTCGAGGCGCAGACCAGACAGGCCCTTGAAAACATGAAGACAATTCTGGAAGCCGCCGGTTCATCGCTGGAAAAGGTGCTGTCCGTCGATGTCTTTGTTCTCGATATGGGTAAATTCGCAGACCTCAACGCAATCTATGCCGAGTATTTCTCAGATCACAAGCCAGCCCGAGCAGCCATCGAAGTGGCTGGTCTCCCCCTTGGCGGACTTGTGGAACTCAAGTGCATGGCTCTGACTGAATAACTGTCCGTCAAGAAAATCACGATATGAACCCGTTACAAAAACTCTACTTGACAATGGCCGTTTTGATCGGCTACCCCGAAGGCATGAACAACATCACCGCCCGTTTCTTTTTCTTTTTTAGCTATTACTTTAGGAACTCCCGCGGTCTTGGTGTGTGTTAGATTAAGTCAACAAGAGAACATCCAAGAGGCCGCGGCATAAACCGCGGCCTCTTTTTTTTATTGTGCAGGGCGCAAGAAAAAAACAGGACCGAAGCGTATTCCCATGCGTGAGGGTCGGCTCTCGCAGCAACGCAGCAATGTACGTTTTTCAACAGGCTACCAAGGAGTGAGTTATGCATCTGGGTAAAGCGATTCGCATGGAAAGAATCATGAACCGCAACAATGGACGTACCATCATCGTACCGCTCGACCATGGCGTAACCGTTGGTCCCATCTACGGGCTGGTGGACCTGCGCGAAACCGTCGATCAGGTGGCCGAAGGCGGTGCCAACGCCATGCTCATGCACAAGGGGTTGCCCCGTTGTTCCCACCGCGCAGGCGGACAGGACATTGGCCTGATCATTCACCTGTCAGCCTCGACCACCCTTTCCCCGTTCCCCAATGCCAAAAGCATGGTCGGTTCGGTGACCGATGCGCTCAAGCTCGGTGCGGACGCTGTTTCGATCCATGTCAATCTGGGTGACGAGGCCGAGCCGCAAATGCTCGCCGACCTTGGCGCACTCTGCTCCGAAGCCAGCGATTGGGGAATGCCGGTGCTCGCCATGATGTATGCACGCGGCCAGAAAATCGAAGATGAATACGACCCGGATATCGTGGCCCATTGCGCCCGTGTCGGCGTGGAACTCGGCGCGGATATCGTCAAGGTCAACTACTCCGGCGACCCTGAATCATTCTCGAGAGTCGTTGACGGCTGCTGCGTACCAGTCGTCATCGCCGGAGGCCCCAGACTGGAAAACGACCACGACCTTGTACAAATGGTCTACGATTCCGTTCAGGCCGGCGGCTCCGGCCTTTCAATGGGCAGAAACATATTCCAGCACAAGAACCCGGCCAAAATTGTTGCCGCCCTGAACAAGGTCGTCCACGAAGACTGGGAAGTGGATGATGCGATGAAACTTCTGTAGCAAAGATCAGGATGGCGAGAGCTTTGACTCTCGCCATTCTGGTATTTCCAAATTGCAAAACAGACCGTCAATATTCCAACATTTCCCACTTTTTCAGGCCTCTTTTTCCGCCCTGCAAAAAGTACTCATAATCGCCAAGATAAATATCTGAATTAACAGCATTAAAAAATGAGCTACAACCCCTTCCCCATGGCATGAAAAGTGCTTATTATAAGTGTAGCCTGGGAGACAGGTGAAGCTGGAAAGAGATTGGGAACGAACTAATACAGAATGTTGAAAAGGCTCAGGCCTAATTAAAACAAGCGTTCCAGTCCACCCGCCCCACGGTCAACTGGGCACAAAAAAAAGCGAACACTCGAAGTATTCGCTTTTTTTTGTGTTCTGACAAAATTCTTTATTCGCCAAACTCAACTTTCACGTTATCAAGGTAATAAGTCATCCTTTCAAGCTGGGTGCGAACCCCATTCTCATTTCGGTCCTTGGCCGCATCTTCGAGTTTCACACCTATATCGCCCATCCCCCTGAATCCATAGCCATACCCGGTCCCTTTGGCCGTGTGGCCCAAACGGATCAAGGTCTCAAAATCCATCGCATCAAGGGCAGACTGCATTTTCCCCAAATCATCTCTGGAACTACTGAAAAAACGGTCCATCAACTCTTCCAGATCTGGAACAATCAGTTCAACTATCGGACTATCAGCCACGGCAACACTCCTCAAATAGAGACCACGCCAGCCAGCATGGTTCAATCTCTTGTATTTCTCTAAAAAGGCTAATAACCTACAGTCAACAGTCGCCTTTCAAATCCAGTGTGTCAAGAGCTAGAGGACCGTACACCATATGAAGAAACTCTTCCACCTTCTCCTGATCCTGATGCTTGCATCGTCATGCTCCAGACATGATGCCGCCCGTATTGCCCGGGCTGCGGCCACCGGGAACCCGGTTGCAGCAGCCGAAGCTCTGGCCCGAGACAAAGCTCTAGGCTACGCCATGCACCCGGAGGCCATTGCAGGAGATATCAAACAATTCAAGACCCTTGTGGATGATTTCATTGCGGCCATCGAAAAAACATGGGGCAAAGACAATTCCCGCATCCCTCGGCCCAAGGAATATGTCAAATACACACAAAATTATCTCTCACGCGCCAGCGTGGACTTTGATACAGGCATCATAACCATCGAAACCGTTGATCAGCAACACCCGCTGACCAGCTTGAAAAACGCCGTTGTCACCACCATGCTCACCCCCGGCGACCCGCGTGCGGTGGACCTCTATTCAGCCCGGACCGTCAAGCTCGGCGAAACGCCTTTTCTTCTGGGAGAAGTCAGAGATAACGAAAACAAGAATATCCGCTGGGCATGGCGAGCCGAAAGATTTGCAGACCATCTGATTAAAACCGACCTTAAAACACGCACGGTCAAGGGTAAAACCGCCCGCTACGTCTCCATCGCCATGGTCCGGGACCACCTGAATATCCGCGCTCACAAGTACCGGGAACTGGTTGAGACCTCTGCCAAACGCTTCGGTATCAGCAAGAATCTCATCTACGCCATCATGAAGGTCGAATCCGACTTCAATCCCTTTGCGATCAGTTCGGCCATGGCCGTTGGTCTGATGCAGGTGGTTCCGACCACTGCGGGAAGTGATGTCTATCAGTTCCTCCATGGCAAAAAAGGGTATCCATCACGTGAATCCCTCTTTACTCCTCCGACCAACATCGCGTATGGCACAGCCTATCTGCACCTGCTCAAGAACAGGTTTCTCAAAGGCATCAATGATCCGGTTTCCCGTGAATACTGCATGATTTCAGGATACAACGGCGGTCCGGGTGCGGTTCTCAAGACCTTTGACAAAGATAGAAAACGCTCTCCGGCAAGGATAAACGCACTATCTCCCGGTCAGGTCTATGATACCTTGCGCTCAGGCTTGCCCCACGCCGAAACCCGGCGTTACCTCGGCAAAGTTCTTGAAGCCAAAAAGGAATTCATCAACTTCTAGCTACCACTCGGATATAATGACATTACAAGAAACAATCTCATCTCTCGGCCAGACCGTCACCGACCTGCGCCAGCAATTCATCCCGGACGTACCGCCCGAGGTTATCCGATACGGCTCAGCCGCCCTGCTTGGGGTATTGGCACTCACCCTGCTCATCTTCGCCCTGAAAATGCTGCGCTCCGGTAATGGCAAAAACGGTTCCTCAACCTACACGGACATTCCCCGGTCGCTCCAACAAGACGGGGTAGTCGTGGACCTGCTCAATGGACCCGACGATGAAAACGTCTCGGTCAGATGCGTCATAACCTCAGCCATGTCCGGCAAGATCAAATGTGAAATAATTGAACGTCTTGATGTCATCAAGGCCACACAGGGAAAACAAATAGTCTGTATTTTTGCGCCAATGAAGACTGAAACGGGCAAGATCAATTCCTTCACAGCCACACTTGTGGAATCAGACAGGTCCGGACGCAAAACAGACCGCCTCGTACTTTCCGCTCCCACTTCTTACGGCCTGATACCGCGCCGAAAACATACTCGCAAACGGGTTGCCGACCAGCAATTCATCCGCGTCAAACTATGGGTCGCTAGCCCCTATTCTTCCGATATATCATTTGAAGATGCTACCCCCCAGATCGGCGTCAATTCCTTTGCCACAGACGGTCCCAACCAGACAATCAATGCCGTGGTCAACATCTCAAACGGTGGCATGGGACTCAGCATCCAAAACCGGGTGATCCCGGAAACCTGTGCAGTCGGTGCCATGGTCGCCATCAATCTGTTCATGTTCAATTTCAAGGAAAAGACCTTCAAGCCGTACTGGTATTCCGGCCAGATCAGAACCATGAAAGAAGGACGCCCCGGCTTCACACGGATGGGTATAGAATTTGACGGCATGGCCGAAACAAGCGATGAGACCGGCCACCTCAGATGGTCTAAATTCTAATAAAACAAAACCCCGACACTCAATGCCGGGGTTTTGTTTTATTCATTTTTCGAGGATTGTATCAACTCTTCTTGCTGATGAACCTTTCGCGTGCAAGCCTTGGCATATTACCCGCGCCGTAGCTATAGCCTGCAAAACGTCGATTCTGCTGCTTCATGCTGGAGAGATCATGCTTCAGGGATGAGTGCAGCTTTCTGGCCTCACCAGTAATCTCGGCATGCAGGGATTTCATCTCGACCAGCTTGTCGGCCAGGCTTTTCAGGTTTTCCCGGTCCAGATCGCCGATTGCTTCATCAAGAATCCGCTCACGATCACGTGAAAGTTTTTCCGCTTCAAAAACATCGCCCTGAGTCAGGCAACCAAGTTCCCTGCGACCAATGGACAACGCTTCGTCGATCATCTGGCTTCTGGCAGTCATATCTACCTCTTGGTTGACCGAATGTCGTCGCGCAACTGTTTGATGACTCTTTTCCATTTCTCCACCGCCGGAAGGAATTCATATTCGAGCAGGTCAGCCAGAAGAATCCAGTCTTCGTTCTCAAGAACGGAACTCATCTCGGTGAACATGGTGTTCAGCTCTTCCGCGCTATCCAGAAACTCGGGATGATCGCTCAGGGAATACTGATCACGCAACACGCCGACCATGTTCAGAAAACTGCGCATGACATCGATTAAATCCTGATATA
>JAFLJW010000094.1 GCA_022712815.1 Pseudodesulfovibrio sp.
TTGCGCGGGTTGCCAGACAACCAAAGACGAGGTTTATACCGATGGATTCGTTAAAAGAGTTAAATAAAAAGCATCGGCGGTTTGTCGAAGAGCGTAATTGGCAGAAGCATCAGTCGCCAAAGAATCTGGTGCTGGCTTTGGTGGGTGAAGTTGGGGAACTGGCCGAGCATTTTCAGTGGCTATCGCAAGAGGAAAGCTGGAATCTTGGGGACGGAAAGAAGCAGGCCGTGGGAGAGGAGTTGGCGGATGTGCTTATCTATCTGACCCGGATTGCCGATGAGCTAGGTATTGATCTGGTTGCGGCCGCGCATGAAAAATGCGAAGCAAATGACCGTAAGTATCCGGTGAAAGAGTTCAGGGGCGAATACAAACGCCCACACGAATACAAGGAGAAATGATATGCCCGGCAAATGGCGACTGACCATAACTCAGGATTTTTCGGCCTCTCATCAATTGCGTAATTACGGTGGCAAATGCGAGAACATGCACGGGCATAACTTCGGAGTCGAGGTTGTCGTGGAAGGCGACAAACTGGATGAGAAGGTCCACTATCTCGTGGATTTCAAGGAGATCAAACGGCACACCAAAGACGTGCTGGAAAAACTCGATCACAAGCATTTGAACGATGTGGAATGTTTCACCGAGATCAACCCGTCATCCGAGAACCTCGCCATGTTCATATATAAGGAATTGAAGGATGCCATGCCCGGCTCCGTCCGGCTGGTTGAAGTCTCGGTGTCGGAAAAGGCTTCATCCAAGGCAACATACTGGGAAGAATAATGAATGATCAGAAAGACGACAACAAGGAGCCGTCCTACGGCAAGATCATGACAGACATGCTCATTCCCAAAGGATCGCACTCCAACCCTCGACGTATCCTGAGCGGCATCGCCTTCATTTCCCTGGTGGCGTTCTTCCTGTTTGCGGCCCTGAACCGGGGATGTCAGCGGGATACGCCGCAGGAAAACACGTCAGCCATCATTATCAAATCTGACAAACCATAACACCCTTGCGCTTATGCACTCTCTCCAATAGTATGGGATAATGACCACCAAGACCAAGCTGCTCGCTGCCTTGTCACTCATTCTGCTGGCCGTATTTCTGGCCACCAGTCTGATCAACTATGCGGTCACGCGCAAAGCCGTGCGCGAGGAGTTGCTCCATTCCTCACTCCCCCTGACCGGCAAGAACATATATTCCGAAATACACAGCGCCCTGATGCGCCCCATTCTTGTTTCTTCTGCCATGGCCAACGATGCCTTTCTCAAAGACTGGGTCATCCATAAAGAAGAAAACGTGGATGACCTCGCCAAATATCTTGATGCCATCAATACAAAATACGAATTCCTGACTACATTTTTCATCTCAGCGAAAACCGACACGTATTACTATCAAAAAGGGTTTCACAAGAAGATCAACCCGCGAGACCCGCACGATGTGTGGTATTTCGCATTCCTCCGGTCCCAAAAAGAATACGATCTGGATGTCGATACCAACAAGACAAGCGACGACGCCCTGACCATATTCGTCAATTTCAGGGTTGAGGACGACAACGGTAAATTGCTCGGTGTGGCCGGAGTCGGGGTCAATATGAACCAGGCCGCCGCTAAACTGGCAGAAGCGCAAAATGAATTTCACCGCATGGCATACATGGTGGATCAGGATGGTCTGGTTCAGGTACACCCAAACAAGAGTCTGATCGAGAAAAAGTACATATCCGAAAGCGAAGGAGTAAAGGATATAGCCGAGAGCATTCTCCAGATACGTGAAGATGGTGCCAATTTCGAATATGATCAAGACGGCAAGCATTTCCTGCTCACTGCCCGGTACATCCCCGAATTCGAGTGGCACCTCATCGTGGTTCAGGATGAAAAAGAGGCTCTCAGCTCGGCACGCAATAACCTCATCAGAACCCTGACCCTCGGTTTCATCTCATCCATCCTGATTCTTTTTCTCTGCGTACTGGCTGTCAATCGCTATCAGGAGCAGCTGGAGCACATGGCCAAGACCGACCCGCTCACCGGCGCAGCCAATCGGCGCGAACTTGAAGCTCGATTTGACCTGGCCTCTTGCCGGGTCGCCCGTTACAAAGCCCCTCTCTCAATCATCATCATCGACCTCGACGGCTTCAAGGCCATCAATGACAAGTTCGGCCACATTCAAGGCGATACGATTCTCGAAGCCGTGGCAGAGGTCATTACCGCAACCATCCGCCCCGCTGATCTGCTGGCCCGCTGGGGAGGAGACGAATTCATCGTCCTCATGGACGGAACTGTCGAAGACGCCAGAGTTCTGGATGACCGCATCCGTACAGCCATGCAATTATCCAGCAGAATTCCTGTCTCTTTCAGTTCCGGCATCTCCCAGTTCAAGACTGGAGACACCATCACCACCATGACCCAAAGAGCTGATGAGGCCATGTACAAGGCCAAAGCCAGTGGCGGGGACTGCGTCATTTCCGAGTAGTCCCTATGGACAAAAGCCCGCTCTGCCGGTAGGTAGAGGGCAATGCAGACATCCCTTACCAAGTGGCCCAAATTCCGGGGCAAGACGCCGCGCATCCTCCTGCTCACCAGTCAGTACTTCCTGATTGGCGAACTTCAGGCCGCGTGTGAACGCCTGGATGTCGAACACCTGTTCATCGACCTTGGTGCCAAGGAGATGGACCTCGACATTTTTGTCTCGAAAATGCTGGCAACCCTGACGACCTTCAAGCCTGACTTCGTGCTCACGGTCAACCATCTCGGCGTGGACCGCGAGGGAATCCTCGCCACCCTGCTCGACAAATTCAATATACCGCTGGCCTCGTGGTTTGTGGACAACCCACACCTGATACTTGGCTCATACGAGAACCTGCATGGCGCAAAGATCGCCCTGTTCACCTGGGACTCCGACAATATCGAGTCGCTCCGGTCCAT
>JAFLJW010000095.1 GCA_022712815.1 Pseudodesulfovibrio sp.
GTACATCGAAAAAGCCAATAAATACATTCTGATACAGTTCTATATAGTCCACGATGACTCCCTTGGCAGACGGCTGCAAGACCTTCTGATCAAAAAAGCCGCCAAAGGCGTGCGCATCTATTTCCTTTACGACGAAGTCGGCTGTCACACCACGCCCACTACCTACTGGGATGCCCTGCGCGGTGCGGGTATTGATGCCCGCCCCTTCCATACGACCAAAGGCCCAGGCAACCGCTTCCAGCTCAATTTCAGGAATCACCGCAAGATCGTGGTTGTGGACGGCCATACCGCCTTTGTCGGCGGCCATAATGTCGGCGACGAATATCTTGGGATCACAAAGATATTCAAGGGCTGGCGCGATACGCACATGCGGATAACCGGCCCGGCGGTACTTGGCGTGCAGGTCAATTTCGGCAAGGATTGGTACTGGGCGGCACAGGAAATTCTCGACCTTGACCTCTCCATGCCGAGCCATGCCGGGACCGCCGAAGTGATGGCCCTTGGCACCGGCCCGGAAGACAAGCTGGAATCCTGCTCGCTCATGTTCATCCGGGCCATCGACGCTGCCCAGGACCGCTTCTGGATTGCAAGCCCCTACTTCGTACCGGACAGCTCGGTGATGAAAGCCCTGCAACTGGCAGCCATGCGCGGCGTGGATATTCGCATCATGCTGCCCATGCAGCCGGACCACAAGATGGTCTATCTGGCCAGTTTCGCCTGTCTGAAAGAGCTCGACCTGCCCGGCATCCGGGTCTATCGCTACAATGAAGGATTCCTGCACCAAAAAGTCTTTCTGGTTGACGACAATCTGGCTGGTATAGGTACAGCAAACCTCGATAACCGCTCGTTCAGGCTCAATTTCGAGATCACCATGCTCATTGAGGGCACACCGTTCTGCAAAGAAATCGAGCAAATGTTCACCGCCGATTTCGCCCGTTGCATTGAAACCGGCCCCAATGAATACGACAAAAAGAACCTGATATACCAAACTGCTATCAAGTTTGCCCGTTTGCTTTCACCAATCCTCTAGTCAACAATTGTCCACAAAAAAAGGGAGCCTTTGTTTGAAGACTCCCTTTTTTTTCATTTGTAATGACTTCTAGAAAATATCGGCCATGGCGTAGAGCTTTCCGGGCTTCTGTTTGTCCAGCCACTTGGCCGCACGCAATGCACCGGATGCAAAAGTTTCACGCGAATGGGCACGATGAGTGACCTCAATACGCTCGCCGGGACCGAAGAAATATATGGTATGATCGCCGACCACATCGCCGCCGCGCAAGGTCTGCACACCGATTTCCTTTTTCGGACGCTCACCGATAATGCCGTCACGGCAATGCTTTTTGACATCATCGTATTCCCAGCCACGGGCTTCGGACAGACAGGAAGCCAGCTTCAAGGCCGTGCCGCTTGGAGAATCCTTTTTCATCTTGTGATGCGTCTCGACCATCTCCATGTCGTAATCTTCGCCAAGGGCCTGAACCAGCGCGGGAAGGACCTTGAGCAACACATTAACGCCAACGGACATATTGGGAGCCCAGAACAGCGGGACATCCTTGGCAGAAATGGCAAGCTCGGCCTGCTGTTCCTTATTGAGGCCAGTGGTGCCGATGACGGCTGGATTGCCATGTTTTGCGGCAATTTTAGCCATGGCAACCGAAGATTCAGGGGAAGTGAAATCGATAATCACCGCACCCGGAACGCTTGGCAAAAGCTCTTCCAGACAATCAGAGGCAATGCAACCATCGTAATCAATGCCACCGGCATTACCTTCGCGCTCGCAAGCACCCACAAGATTCAACCCCTCATCCGCCAACGCCATGTTGACCAAGGTGTTGCCCATGCGGCCCTTGGCTCCCAGAATGACAACTTTGGTAGCCATACTGCTCTCCTTTAAAATATGTTGAAATCTCTTGATATGTTAAAAATCAAGCAAAGATCGCGGCTTCGATTTCGGCTTCAGACTTTGAATTAATTCCATAAAGGCCGCGAAGTCAATAATTTCAAGCCCAAGTTTTTCCGCCTTGGCGACCTTGGAACCTGATTTTTCACCTGCCACCACATAATCGACTTTTTTGGATATGGATTTTACCGCGCTGCCGCCCTGTTCTTCCACCAACGCCTGAGCCTGATCGCGGGTCATGTTCGGCAAACTACCGGTGAAGATGAAAACCTTGCCGGACAGAGACAATCCTTCGGCCCGCTGCGCCAAGGCACTCCCGCCCGTGGGCCAGAACTCGGCTTGCCGGAACCTTTCGCAGAGTTGCCTTGCCTCATCGCTCTGAAAAAATTCAAAGAGACTTTCGGCCACGATGGGACCAACGTCTTCAAGCTCCTGCAACTGATCACGAGTAACCAGACCGATCGCTTCCAGATTATCAAAATTATTGGCAAGGGTCCGCGCGGTCTGCTCTCCCACATGGCGAATACCCAGCCCGGCAATGAGCCGCCACAGCGGGGCCTTGGCCTTGGCCTTTTCCACCGCTGCAATAAACTTGTTGGCAGATTTATCACCCATCCGTTCGTATTTGAGCAGGTCTGTTTTCTTCAATGAGAACAAATCCGCAGGAGAAACAAGCACCGCATCCTCGGCCAGCCGCTGCACCCATTTTTTGCCGACACCATCCATGTCCAGCCCGGCCTTGGACACAAAATGAATGATCCGCTGCACGGTCTTGGCCGGGCAAACATCATTGGTACAGCGCACGGCCTCGCCATCCACTCGCGCCTCGCTGTGGCAGACCGGACATTGTTTCGGAAAGCTGAATGGTTCCGCATTATCGAGACGCTTATCCATATCCACGGAAAGTACCTGCGGGATGACATCCCCGGCACGCTGGATAAGCACGGTATCGCCAAGCCGGAAGTCCCGTTCTTCGATATATCCCTTGTTGTGCAGAGTCGCACTGGACACAACCACACCGGCAAGCTGCACCGGCTCAAGTTCGGCAACAGGCGTCAGCACACCGGTCCGGCCCACCTGAATTCGGATAGAATTAAGTTTTGTCCTGACCTGCTGGGCAGGGAATTTGAGGGCAAGCGCCCACCGGGGGGCGCGGGACGTAAAACCAAGCCCGCGCTGCATTTCAAGATTGTTTACCTTGGCAACAACACCGTCGATCTCAAAGGGAAGCGTGGCCCGACTCTCCATTAGAAACGTAAAATATTCAGCCACTTCCTGCTTGGACTTGCACAGTTTGGCCTCCGGCGGAACGGCAAATCCCAAGCCCTTGAGGCCCTGCATAATCTCTTTTTGAGTCATCCATGAAGATAATGACGCAGCCCATTCAACCACACCAATGCCGTAAGCCATGAAACGAATTGGTCTGGACGCCGCAACTTTCGGATCGAGTTGACGGATGGACCCGGCGGCCGCGTTGCGCGGGTTGGCAAAAATCTTGCCCCCGGCCTCGGCCTGCCGCTGATTAAGAGCGGCAAAATCCTTGTTGGATATGACGACTTCACCCCGGACTTCCAGCAAATCAGGAATCGTTGAGCCTTGCAAGGTCAACGGAAGATTCAGGACCGTCCGCAGATTGTGGGTGACATCCTCGCCAATGCGGCCATCACCACGCGTGGCGGCCCGGACGAACCGCCCCTTCTCGTAGATGACCTCAAGGGCCAGACCATCCATCTTGGGATCGGCCCAATATGCCACGTCATCGTTGCCGATTCCCTTGCTCACACGGTCAGTGAATGCAAACCACTCTTCCAGATTCATGGCGTTATCAAGGCTGTACATGCGCATGGCATGTTCATATGGCACAAAGCCATCAGCAGGCTTGCCACCTACCCGCCGGGTGGGAGAATTGGGATCGTCCAGTTCCGGGTGGACTTCTTCAAGAGCGACAAGTTCCCGGAACAGGACATCATACTCTGCGTCCGTAATTTCCGGGTCGTCAAGAACGTAATAGCGATGGTTGTGATACTCAAGTTTTTCGCGCAACAAAGCAGCACGCTTGATAACGTCAGGAGAAAGCATAAATTTATTCAGTCCGGTAAGGTGTTAAATGATCTTCTTTATTTCGCTCAAGTTGACCTGCTTGCCGACAGCAAGCAACGTGTCATAGGCATTGATGACTTCCTTGGGACCAGGATTAAAGACCATCTCGCCCGACCCTTTCTTGATGGCGATAATAATCAGGTTGAACCGTGGTCTGATCTTGGATTCGATGAGGTCCAGGCTGACAAGCTCGGATTCAGGAGTAACTTCAAGTTCCTCCATCTGCAAGTCAATTCCGCCGCGCACCGCAAGCTCGATAAAATTGGTCACCGTGGGGCGAAGCACATTTTGCGCCATACGCAAGCCTCCGATATAATGCGGCAACACAACCCTGTCAGCTCCGGCCAGCTCCAGCCGGGAGATGTGACTTTTATCACCGGCGCGGGCAACAATATTGATATCCGGGTTCAATTGCCGGGCCGTCAATGTCACATAAACATTGGCAGCCTCACTGGACAGAGCCGAAATAAGTGATTTGGCATGCAGCAAACCGGCACTCATGAGTACCTCGTCGCTCGTGGCATCACCGTCGATGCACAAAATCCCATCCTGCTCCATCTTGGAAATGAGTTCCACTGTCTGCTCGATAACCACGACATCATGTCCTTCAGCCCTGATTTCCCGGACAACTATACTGCCGATACGACCATATCCACAGACGATAAAATGCTTCCTCAACTTACCTATTTCTTTCATCATCTTGTGCTTACCCCACAATATTTGCAAACGTCCATCAATCAAAATCTGCGCGAACGCACCAGCGATATAAACGAAGCCACCAACACCGGCCATGATCAGGAATGCGGTGAACATACGCCCCTCTTCCGAGAGATGGTTCACTTCCATGAAGCCGACAGTGGAAAGGGTGATGACCACCATGTAGAAGGAACTGGCAAAATCCCAGTCCTCATAACCTACATAAAATCCGATACCCACTCCGAAGATTATCATAAGGTACACTATACCAAGGATAATACTCCAGAGCGTGCCAAGCTTTGCTTTCAGGCGTAGCATTCGTCGATGGATTATATTCCGCATAATTCTCCAACTCGTTGAAAGACAATTCCGCAAAAATATCTAAAGAATACGTACAACAAAACAACCAGAATCAAAACAATTTAAGCAGCCCCTTACCCCAACTCAAAGATACGCTCACGGAGCAAGGCAACGCGGTCCCTGAGTTCCGCTGCCCGCTCAAATTCCAATTCTTTGGCAGACTCACGCATTTCTCGCTCCAGCCGCTTGATGATCTTCTTCAGCTTTTTGGGGTCCGAGCCATAGTCTGCACTGCTCTCGGCGGCCATGCCCAGTCCGCCGGAATCGCCACCACTTTCAAGATCCCCTAACAGATTGCCCAGGCTCTTGCGAATGGTTGTCGGCGTAATACCGTGCTCGATATTGTGCGCCTGCTGCTTCTCCCGTCTGCGCTGTGTCGCATCCATTGCCTCGGCCATGGATTTGGTGGTCACATCGGCGTACAGGATAACCCGGCCATCCACATTGCGGGAAGCCCGTCCGAAAGTCTGAATGAGCGACCGGGCGGATCGAAGGAATCCTTCCTTGTCCGCATCAAGAATCGCCACCAAAGAAACTTCGGGGATATCAAGCCCCTCTCGCAAAAGGTTGATACCAACCAAAACAAAAAAATCGCCCTGACGAAGTGCCTGGAGAATCGCCATGCGCTCCAGTGTGTCGATATCCGAGTGCAGGTATCTCGACGGAACGCCCATCGTATTCAGATAGTCGTTCAGGTCCTCGGACATGCGCTTGGTCAGCGTGGTCACCAGAACCCTTTCATCCCTTATTTGTCTTTTTTTACACTCTGAGAGCAAATCGTCAATCTGTCCGTGCACTTTTCGTACTTCGACTTCAGGATCAACCAGCCCCGTGGGGCGGATAATCTGCTCCACAATAACACCTTGGGCAAGGTCCATCTCCAGATGTCCGGGCGTTGCCGAGACATAGACGGCCTGATGAATTCTCTCTTGAAATTCCTTATAATCCAAGGGTCTGTTATCAAGAGCAGAAGGCAGACGGAATCCGAAATCAACCAAAGTGGTCTTGCGCGAACGGTCCCCTTTGTACATGCCGCCGACTTGCGGCAGGGCCAGATGGGACTCATCGGCGAACAAAATAAAATCTTCGGGAAAATAGTCGAGCAATGTTGCAGGTGGCTCTCCCTCGGTCCGCCCGTCAAGATGGCGCGAGTAGTTTTCGATACCGTTGCAATACCCCAGCTCTTCGATGGTTTCGAGATCGTACATGGTCCGCTGTTC
>JAFLJW010000224.1 GCA_022712815.1 Pseudodesulfovibrio sp.
CCGATCTCCAACTTGTCGCTGGTCGTATTTTTTTTGGCGTTCAGCGTGTGCCTGCTTATCCACGGACCGCTTTCGGACCGAGTGGGGCAGAGACCTGTGCTTCTTACCGGTATTCTGATTTTCATTCTTGGGTGCGGACTCTGCTCTTTGGCGAATTCCATTACGGTTCTCGTGCTGGCGCGAGTCGTTCAGGCTTGTGGTGCGGCAGCGGCCTCAGCTCTGGCCTTGGCGTTATCCAAGGATTTGTATGAGGGGCATGAGCGGCAGAAGATTCTGGCGTATATTGGCGTGATTCTCGCCCTGTGTCCCATGCTCGCGCCGTTTTTGGGCGGGTTGATGCTCAAGATCGCATCCTGGCGGTGGATATTCGTCTGTCAGGGAGGAATGGCCTTGATCGCGCTTTATGGTTCCTTTCGGCTCAAGGAACCGCTGACCGAGTTCACCACCGGCGGTCTGCTGGCAGTGGCGGGGCGGTATATTCAGGTTTTCAAGAACAGGCGATTCATGGCTCTGGCTCTGGCTTTCGCCATCATGACCATGCCTCATTTTGCGTTCATCGGTGGTTCACCGGATATCTACATCACCGGGTATGGTGTGTCTGAACAGGCCTTTGGCTACTACTTCGGACTCAATGCCTTGGGAATCATGCTCGGTTCCTTTGTCTGTACCAGACTGGGCGCAAGCGTGAAGCCGGAGCGTATTCTCTACGTCTCTCTTGTCGGAATTTTTATTGCCGGGCTGGTCATGTATTATCTGGGCGGATTGACGCCGCTTACCCTTACCCTTCCCATGCTTTGCATCACTTTTTCCCTTGGTCTTTCCAGACCCATCAGCAACAACATGATCCTGGACGAGGTGGACAAAGATGTGGGCGCGGCATCCTCGATACTGACCTTTGAGGTCTTTTTCGTCGGCGCAATGGCCATGGAAATGATCGCCTTTGACTGGCCGTCAAAGCCTCTGACTATCGCGGTTTTCGCCTTGATTGGGTCATTCGTTCCCTTTGCTGTGCTGATGGTCATGCGTGGTAATCAGAATCGGCCAGCCTCGGCCCGTTAATCCTTTTCAAGGAAGTCACTGACCCGTTTTTCCGACCAGTATACATTGTTTCCTTCATTGGAGATAAATCCTACGTGGCCGCCATATTTCGGCATTTCCAGAAACAGGTTCGGGTTGGCTTCAGCCTCGGCCACCGGGTAGCATTGCGGTTGCAGGAAGGGGTCGTTCTGTGCGTTGACCAGTAAGGTCGGGACGTGGATATCTGGCAGATATTGCGTGCAGCTTGATCTGGCGTAGTAGTCGGCAGCATCGGTGAATCCATTGAGCGGGGCAGTGAACCGGTCGTCGAACTGGCGCAGGGCGGTGATACCCTTGAGGTCTGCCGGGTTCACCAGTTCGGGGAACATCTTTGCCTTGGCGTGAATCTTTTTCCGTAGCCCCATCATAAAATATTCCAGATAGATACGCCTTGACGGCTTGCTGATGGCCTGTTCGGTCGCCGCCAGATCGCATGGCACGGAAAAGGTTGCAGCGGCCTTGACCTCGTCTGGTACATGTTCGGGCTTTTCGCCGAGGTACTTGAGAATCTGGTTGCCGCCCAGACTGAATCCGATGAGCGTGATTTCGTCATATTTTCCGGTTTCAAGGCAGTGGGTGATGATCGTGTGCAGGTCGCTGGTTTCGCCGGAATGATAGAAGCGAGGTGATCGGTTGATTTCATTGCCGCATCCCCGTTGCACCCAGCAGACAGCGTCATGGCCCATCCCGGTTGCCATCCGGGCCATGCCCAGCACATATTTTTTGCGCGAATGCCCTTCCAGACCGTGACTGATGATCGCCAGCCGCCGGGTCTTGCCGGTCCGGCAGGCGTGCCAGTCCATGCCCAGAAAATCATCATCCGGGGTTTTTATGCGTTCGTTTCGGGGTACGGCAGCCGGTGTTTTGCGAAAAATCGGAGGGTAGAGCGTGGCGATATTGCCGCTACGAAACATGAAGGGCGGTGTGTAACTTGGTGTTGGTAAAACAGGCATTTGAAAAATGTACGGCCAAGGGCGGGCGATGTCAAAATATGGTTGCGTATGTTCCGCAGGATTTATACACTTTGATAACGCCCTGAATTTTCGGCGTGTGAAACCCAAAGGAACTGCCTTGCCGCTTTTTGAATCCGTTGATCTGGAAAATTATGCCAATGTCATGTTCTGGGCCTTGAGCGAGACGCGCGAGAAAAAGTTCAGGAACCGGGATGTGGTCCTCATTCGGTACGATATCCCCGGCCTCGCTTTGGCCGAGGCAGTTTATTCCCGGCTCATGGACGCCCATTTGATGCCGGTCGCCGTGGCAATGCCCACGCCGTACATGGAGATGGAGCGGTACTTGAACGCCAGTTTCGGGCAGCTCACGTTCCAGCAGCCGGGGGTGGCCGAGTTGTATTCAAGGGTCGCCGGGGTCATCAATATTCTGGCCCCCGAAGACCTGACGCATCTTCAGACCGTTGATCCCCGCACCATTGCCGAGGCTCGTAAGGCGGATGGTCCCAACTTGCGCATTCTTGAACGCCGCAAGCAATCCGGCTCTTTGGGCTGGACCACCTGCGTCTATCCGACCAAGGCCCTGGCAGCGGCCAGCGGCATGACCATTGAGGAATACGCCTTCGCCCTCAACCGCGCCTGTTGGCTGAACATGCCGGACCCGGTCAGGGAGTGGCGGCGGATCAGAAATGAAGTCGGCGAGGTCTGTGACTGGTTGGACGGGCTTGAAATAAGAAGCCTGCGCGTGGAATCAGAGGACATCAATCTCAAGGTTCCACTGGGCGAAAACAGGCGTTTTGTCGGCGTGACCGGGACGAATATTCCCGGCTACGAAATTTATTTTGCGCCCGATGCAAGGGGCGTGAGCGGGACCTACTACGCTGATCAGCCATCCCTTCGTTACGGGCATCTCGTGTCTGGCGCGGCCCTTGATTTTTTTGATGGAATCGCCGTCCGCGTGGAGGCAGGACGCGGTCAGGTTTTTTTGCAAAACCAGATGTATTCTGATTCCGGAGCACGCCGGGTGGGAGAATTCTCGCTGACCGACAAGCGATTCTCCCGTGTGGACAAGTTCATGGCCCATACTCTTCTCGACGAAAATTGCGGCGGTGATCACGGCAACTGCCATCTGGCCATGGGTGGATCAGTGCTTGAAAGCTTTACCGGTCCGCCTGAGATGTTGACCCCGGAGCTTGAGTACGAACTTGGCTTCAATTCTTCTGACATGCATTGGGATTTGGTCAATACTCAACCCAAGCGCGTGACCGCCATGCTGAAGAGCGGGAAGCCGAAACTTATCTATGAAAATGGTGAATTCAAGGTGTGAGTTTTGGCGGTTTTCAGGTTCATCCTGGTTGTCCCTCTATCTTCATTAATCAGGAAAAAGAGGGAAAAAAAGGTAAAGAAAGAAGATGCCTAAAGGCAGCCCTCCCCGGGCGGGGTACTTTTGGGCTGAGCCGCCCCAAAAAGGACCAAAAAGCTCGGCTTTCCAGACTTGGCCGCAGGGTGCTTTGGTCAAGAATCCGATCCAAGAGGAATCGCTCCCAGCCATGAAAAGTATAGGCGCTCCCTTTCTGTATGGGGAGGATTGTTAATAATGCTCTTTCTGATTCCGTCCATAAAAGCCGCTTTTTCCTCTTGGTCGGCTTCTAACCCAAAATACCCTTAATCGCTGTTGCAGTTCATGGAAGGAAAGTTAGAAAAAAAGACAAGTGCAATCGATATAGGGGGAGCCTTTCAGGTCAAAATTAACCACATCCTTTTTGCTCTCTCTGACAACGACCCGCAATAGGCGGGAGCAGCTTAGAAGCAGTTCATCGTTTTGCGGCCAAACGAAACGGGACAAGGCGAGAGTCTTCGACCGTCTTGGCCTTTTCGTTAGCAGAGCGATGATACAGC
>JAFLJW010000096.1 GCA_022712815.1 Pseudodesulfovibrio sp.
AACTTGGCCGCAGGGTGCTTTGGTCAAGAATCCGATCCAAGAGGAATTGCTCCCAGCCATGAAAAGTCTAGGCGCTCCCTTTCCGTACGGGGAGGATTGTTAATAATGCTTTCTCGGATTCCGTCCACAAAAGCCGCTTTTCCCTCTTGGTCGGCTTCTAACCCAAAGTACCCTTAATCGCTGTTGCAGTTCATGGAAGGAAAGTTAGAAGAAAAGACAAGTGCAATCGAGATTGGGGAGGGCGTGGAAAGGAGGTCTTGATGGCAGTTACAGAGCAATTCTCTTAAAAAATACCCCGCCTCATAAAGCGAAAAACCTGTGTTCTTTACACAGGTTTTTCGCTTTATGAGGCTTAGCGCCGCAGGCTCGCTCAGGGTCAAGGGACGCGTCCCTTGCGGGTCCAGGGCAGCGTCCTGGTCTCTCCGAAGGAGACTGCCGGAGGCCCTTGGTGGGCTATTCCTCCAGAGCTTCGCCGAGTCTGATTTCGTTGGTGAGCGGGTCGATGCGTGTGAAGTTTATCTGGAATGGCTGTCCGGGGTAGAGTTTGTCTCCGAGCATTTTTTTTGGTGCGCGGACATTTAGCTGGAGATGTGGCATGGCGAGGGTTGCCATGGGTCCGGAGTCATCGACCATGACGGCGGACTGGTAGGTTTTGCGTTGTTTGGCGAGGTAGACGAGCTTCCAGTAGCGGGGGCGAAAACGTTGGACTGCGTTGACGGCCTTGATGCGCATGCCGAGATGGATGGCGAGCTGGTCGAGTTCGTCTTTGGTCAGGCGTGGCGTGCCGTTTTCAAGGAACGTGCAGACCTGGGCCATGTTGATGAAATCCGTGTAACGCCTGAGCGGTGAGGTGATGGGGGCGTAGGCCGAGACACCGAGAGCCGCGTGGCGTTTGGGGGTGGTTTCCAGAACCGGGGGCAGGAGCAGCTTGACCGAGCGCAGGATCTCGGCTGGTTCGGTGAAGATTCCGGCGGCCTCTTGGGGCAGGGCGATGTCGAGGGTGCGGTGCAGTAGCGGGATGTTGTTGTCTTTGGCCCAGAACGCGAGGCCGGAATTGGCGAGAATCATGAACTCGCTGATGACCAGTTCCGAATACGGGCTGGGGGCCTTGAGGGTGATGTCCACCTTGGCCTGCGACCCTTCGCCTTCGACGGTGACGACGGGTTCGGGGCGGCGGATGATGCAGGCTCCGGATTCGATGCGTCGTGTGATCAGTTTTTTTGCCAGCTTGTGAGCCAGCACGAGGGACTCGTCAGTTTCATTTTCAATGGCGATATCGGCGTTTTCGTATGTGATATTGGCCTTCACCTTGATCCAGTCCATGCGCGGGGTGACCGAGAGAAGATTTGCGTCTGCGTCCAGTGCGAACTCGGCAATCATGGCCGGGCGTGTTTCGCCTGCCAGCAGGCTGTATAGTTCGGTGCCGAGTTGTTCGGGCATCATGTGGGTGGTGCCTTCTGGCAGATAGAGGCTGGTGGCGCGATGCATGACCGCCTTGTCCAGCGGCGAGCCGAATTCCCAGTGGATGCCGGGCCGGGCCAGCGCGATGAAGAGCTTGTAGCCGGTTCCGTCTGTTTCGATGCGGAAGGCATCGTCGATATCACGGGTGGTGATGGCGTCGATGGTGATGTATTCTTTGGCTTCCGGTTCTACGGTTTGATTGGAAAGTGTATCTTTTAACTCATCTATTTCATTGGTGAATGATTTCGACCACTCATTTCCCCACTCAAAGTCTGCCTCATCGAGATGGAAGTTGTGATGGACGGGCAGGACACCCCAGGTCTGGCCCAGAAGAAGGGCGAGATGTGGCTGGTCCGGGAGGCCCTTGCTGATGGCGGTCCAAATCTTGCGCTCGGTTTCATCCAGAGCGTTGCTGAGGCTCCGTTTGAGTATCTGCGCAATGCTGGCAGCGAGTTCCGGGTCGAGTTCGGGCAGCATGGGTTTGCGACCCTGATTGTAAGCATCCCAGAGAGTCTTAAGCAGTGTTTGACCGGCGGAGGTGACGGCTTCACGTTCTTTTTCCTCTGCCCGTTGCTGCATTTTCTGTTCGACTTTTTCGGCGGACCAGATTTCAAAATTTGGTGGGCGGAACTTGAAGTGGGTCTTGGTGGAAAGCATCCCTCTGCCAAGGGCGGCGACCTGATCCGGGTCTGGTTCGTCCCAGAGGAGTCCGGCAAACCATGAGAGCGGAGCGGTTTCCAGTTCGCCCTGGGCGAGGTCCCACAGTTCCATGACATCAAGGCCAGCCTGTATTTCTCCGCGTTTCTCTTCATGAGTGTTCAGAACATCCTGAATTTCCTGTCGATTGGCATCACTGTTTTCTACAGGGCCATGCCAGGGGAGCAGACGGGTGGCAGGGAGTTTCATTTCACGCTTGTTGATGGTCAACAGGCGCAGTTTGCCGGATGTTTCTTCCAGAATCCAGGCCAGCTGAGGGTGGTCTCCGTGCATGAATTCCACCACCGTGCCGGGGCGGATAATAGGGCCGAGTATGTTTGTTTTCGCCATGTGTGTATCTTTAAAAATGTTATGTGTCGTTGTGCCAGTTATTTAGCATGAAATGGTTGTCAGTGTAAGAGGTGAGGAGTATGGGTACGCCATGGAACTGAATATGGTTGAAATGATTGGTATCCTCGCCGGATGCTGCACCACGGCCTCTTTTGTCCCGCAGGTACTGCACTCCTGGCGCACCAAGTCGGTGAAGGATATTTCGCTGCGAATGTATTTGCTTTTGAGTTCCGGTATCCTCTTGTGGCTTGTCTACGGCTTCAATATCGGTTCTCTTTCGGTTGTCCTTGCCAACAGCGTCACGTTTGTACTGGTTCTCTCCATTCTCATCATGAAGGTTCGCTATAGCAAACTTTCTTCAAGAAATACCGATCGCACTCCGTAAAAAAGGCTTCACCGAATTATTCGTCCGGCAAAGCCTTGAATTTGTGTTTTTCTGCCGCCTAATGCTTGAATGAGCGTTGGCCGGTGAAGACCATGGCTACCTGCGGGGTGGCCTCGTTCACGGCGGCGATCACTTCCGAGTCGCGGATGGAACCGCCGGGCTGGGCAATGGCTACCACGCCCTGATTGATGCACAGGTCCACGCCATCGCGGAAGGGGAAAAAACCGTCTGATACGACCACGGAACCGGGCAGGCCACCCTTGGCTTCTTCGGTGCGTTTTTCGATGTCGGTGAGCTTTGCCTTCATTTCCGCGTCTTTGATGGCCGCAA
This sequence comes from Pseudodesulfovibrio sp., assembly GCA_022712815.1. Taxonomy (GTDB): domain Bacteria; phylum Desulfobacterota; class Desulfovibrionia; order Desulfovibrionales; family Desulfovibrionaceae; genus Pseudodesulfovibrio. The sequence continues at coordinate 3,224 of JAFLJW010000096.1, forward strand.
GCTTCAGCTCGAACAGGGACATATCAAGCTCTTTGGATGCGAGCATGTCCGAGTATTTGATATATGCCTTGGTGATGGCCAGCAGCACGCAGCCAACGCGGTCCTGTTCTCCTGTGCCGATGGCGGTGGTGACGCCGTCGCGCACGAATAATACGGAATTTGAGGTCACGCCTGCTTCCACGGCCCAGGCAAAGAGCAGGTCGTCTGCTTCCTGTTTACCGGGGGTACGGGCCAGAAAGACATTGCCGTCTTTCTCAGCGGTGGCCGGGATGAAATCTTCGGCGTTTAAGATGGCGTTGCGGAAGGAGAACTGGAGCACCATGCCGCCGTCTGTCAGGGATTTGATATCCAGAAACGGGGTCTGGGACAGGGACTTGAGATCGGTGACTCCGGGAATCCTGAGGATGCGGAGGTTCTTTTTCTTTTTTAGTTCGACAAGGGCATCATCGTCGAACTCTGGTGCGGCGACCACCTCGAAATAAACGGAATTGATGAGCTTGGCAGTTGCCAGATCAAGGGTGCGGTTGACGACCACGGCTCCGCCAAAGGCGGCAATGCGGTCGGCCTCGAAAGCGCGTTTCAGGGCCACGGCCACGCCTTCATCGGTCCAGGCCGCGCCGCAGGGATTGTTGTGCTTGAGGATCAGCGCGGCTGGCTTGGCGGACAGGTACTGCAAAATATTGAGGGCGTTGTCCACATCGGTGAGGTTGGTCTTGCCGGGGTGCTTGCCGGCCTGGAGCATGTGCTCTTCGGTCAGGGCAGAGACGAGTCCCTGGCCTGCTCCGACGAATTTGACGCCGCCGACTTCAAGGCAGCCTTCCGCCAGCTCGTACAGGGCGGCTGGCTGGTCCGGGTTCTCGCCGTAGCGAAGTCCCCTGGTCTCGCCGTCGATTTCCCAGGTGCGTTTTTTGAACGTCAGTTCCTGGTCACCCAGCGTCAGCTTCATGTCAGCCGGAAACGGGTCCTGCTGAAGGGTTTTGTACATATCTTTCAGATTACTCATGTCCATACCTTCCTCATTCTCTTTTATTCTCTTGTGAGGGGGCGGTAATAGCATAGCTCGTCACGGTGGGCAATCTGTCTGTTTTTGGCAATCTGACGATGAATTCATGTCAGTTTGCCGTCATGTATTACAAAAAAATGCGGGAAATAGCAGTCAGGAAATTGCTCCTGGAATTATTCCAGAAAAAAAGAAAGAGTGTTTATGTTCCATAAAAGTAAGATTATCATACCATTAACATGGTTTTTGTTGCATACTTTACACATATGCTGGCTCATCTGTTCAGGATAGATGTGTACAGGACTCGGATATCTTTGACATTTTTTAGTTTTTTTGGGGGTTATGGTATGAAGAAATTTAGAGATTTGGGTATGAATAGCAAGGTTGTCAGTCTTTTTCTTGTTACGATCATGCTGTTTTTGTTGGGACTTCTTGGGTACTTCATTCCGGTTGTCGGTGATTCTCTCATACAGGAGAAACGCACGACTACCAAAAGTGTTGTCGAAGTCGCTTATGGTGTGCTCGACTACTGGGCCGATCAGGCGGCTTCCGGAGCGATCAGTGAAGAGGAAGCCAAAAAGAGAGTCGTGGCCGAGATTCGTGTTTTCCGCCATCAGGGTGGCGAGTATTTTTGGATCAATGACATGAAGCAGGTCATAATACTGCACGCGGCCTCTCCCGAACTTGAGGGCAAGGATTTTTCCGACACCAAGGATAGCAATGGTGTGTATCTTTTCCGTGAGTTCGTATCCGTCTGTAAAAAGTATGGACAGGGATTTGTCAGTTACCATTGGCCCAGGGCCGGGTCCGAACAGCCGGTTCCCAAGATATCCTTTGTCAAACTCTACAAGCCCTGGGGCTGGGTTCTTGGCAGTGGCATCTATGTTGATGATGTCGATGCCCAACTGTCTTCCCTGCGCTGGCAGATACTTATTCCCACGATCATCGCCATGGGCCTTATCATTGCCATCGTTATTTTCGTGATCAGAGGTATTGTCCTGCCGCTTCAGGAGGCGGTGGAAGTTTCCAACCGCATGGCAAAGGGCGACCTGAGCAAGGATATCAGTATCCGCAGCAAGGATGAGGTGGGCCAACTCTGTCGGGCCATGGCGAACATGCTTTCCGAGTTACGCCGGGTTGTGGGAGAAGTGCGGGCTGCCAGTGAGCAGGTGGCCGCAGGCAGTGAAGAACTGGCTGCATCGTCCATCGAGCTTTCGCAGGGCGCAACTGAGCAGGCTTCAAGTGTCGAGGAAGTCTCTGCCTCCATGGAAGAGATGACTTCGAGCATCGGGCAAAATGCCGAGAATGCCCAGACCACCAATTCCATGACAAATCAGGCGGCCACGGATACCGAAAGCGGCGGCCAGGCCGTTGCCGAGACCGTGATTGCCATGAAGCAGATTGCGGACAAGATTCGTATCGTGGAAGAAATTGCCCGTCAGACCAATCTCCTGGCTCTTCACGCCGCCATTGAGGCTGCCCGTGCCGGTGAACATGGCAAGGGATTTGCGGTTGTTGCCGCTGACGTCCGCAAGTTGGCCGAGCGTAGCGGAACTGCTGCCTCCGAGATCAGCGAGTTGTCCATCTCCAGCGTCAAGGTGGCCGAAGAGGCTGGAGAGCTTTTGGGTAAGATTGTCCCGGACATCCAGAAGACCGCAGAACTGGTGCAGGAAATATCCGCAGCCACCAACGAGCAGAATGAAGGCAGCGGCCAGGTGAACAAGGCCATTCAGGAAATGGACAAGGT
>JAFLJW010000456.1 GCA_022712815.1 Pseudodesulfovibrio sp.
GTCAAATCTACTCATGGTTTTTTCCTTTAATCTGTTATGGGGATAACCGATTAAGTTAATACCATGGGTAGATCCTTCAGGCATAGCCTTCTGACGATGACCACGCCCACAGGACGTGGTTTTAAATTTTTAATAAATTTACCAATTTGCCAAAACCAGACCCTGTCATCAATATTCCCTGAGTCAATGTAAAGGATTTTTTTAAAAGGAGATATTTTATGTTTCGTTTTTTTAGTTGTCTGATCTTTATTATAGGGCTGTGGTGCGTGTCCAATGCAGCTTTGGCAGATACTGCCGATTGCCTAAGGCGGTTTCCAGCGATCTATGCAACCCACGCCAAGTCCTGGTGTGCCAAATACGAAAAATGTCAGAACAATAAAGGAAGCCGAGAACAGATGCGATGCTGTATAGATGTCTTCAAGTCAGTGGAGAGCGACCTTGTTTGGATAAGTTCTTTGTGTAAAGTTTCTCCACAGATGTCCTCCTGCAAAAATTATCCTCCCAAGATTTTACAACAAGTTGATCAGGCCAACAACGAGGCCCGTAACGAGTGCTGGTTCGGGAACGATTGATTGATCCTGGCAGGGGTTGCGCCCTGCTTGCTTACCTTGGCCCTGATTGGCAATTTTTTATTTACACCAGCTCCACTTTCCAATGGTGGCAAGTTCTCCGTTACAAAGGTCAGGGGATAGCAGTAATAACCACCCCGTTCCCTGATCCGGATGGACCATTGGTCGATTCTGGTCTGGGTGGTGGTTTCATAGTTTTCTGATGTTGTATAGGTCGTACCTCTGATATAGCTGGCTTTTTTCAGAATTTCCCCGCATTTTTTTATTTTGCTCAGAACCTGCACCTTTGTATCTCTCGTGGAAATAATATCATTGGCGCAGCGGATTCCGGCATTGGCCCCGGAAAGAGTGAAAAGAAAAAAGTTTAAACAGGCGGATCATGGTTTTCTCTTTGGATTTGAATTAAAAGGCCAAAAAAGTTGTCAATTCGTTCTTTAATATGAACTCATTATGAACTAACTATAAATTATGAGCAAATATTGAGCCAAAAGACATGGCTATCTAAAAAGACCTGAACCTAAAGTCAACCATAGAATGACCTTTGGAAAATTGAACTCAATGCTCATAAAAAAACCTGATATTTATCAGGGTTAATTAAAAATTATAGCCATTATCCAAATCCAAAGGCAAAAAAACAACATTGGCTCACCAGGAGACCTTTGATGGTAAGGGATATCCCAGCTCCAGCCAGGGCGACCCATAACAGGACCGCCTTCCTCCCCTGCCATATCGCCCTGATCATTAAGCCCGTCTATTAACCCTGATATTTATATGGCCTAATCAATATTTGGGCATTTTTCTTGATTTTAAAAATTGCCTAGGGTAAATCCTTTTCCATAAATATGTCAGGAAAAGGCTAATCCGGTTGGCGGCTGTTTGCAGGAAAAAAACTTTGGGTGATCTCTTTTATACGGATGATTTTAATTTGATGCCACACTTTAAAACTTAATCTAACTTTTAGGAATGTATTGAAATGAAACTAAAACCACTTGTTTTTATCTCAATTCTCATATTTACCTTTTGTGTCCCTGTTTCGGCCTGGTCCGACTGTCCGGATAAAACCATACGATGTTACACAGAGACCTCGAATATGTATATGGAAAATGCAGAATTGAAGGGGACCATAATGGTGACATTTTTGGGTAAATCAAAAGTCGGGCAATGCTATAAGAGAGTTTTCCTTTTTGTCCATAAATGTATGGACTGTTCTGATGATCGCGAGCAGAACAAAAAAGAAATAAGAATCTGTACTGACACCTACCCGGGCCATGATAAGGATGATTATAGAGTTTTTGATTCCAATAGTGATGCTAAAAATCACCAAATAGGCAGCCCCTTTCCAGTTGAGTATAAATTTTAGTAAAATTCGGGGTCCGTGGATTTGATTGACTTCCTGTTCAATACTTTTTATTGGTATACCCTTTGGCCTGATATTTGCTGTATATCAGCTATCAGTATGGTTAACGAATTACGCGACAACTTTTTTGGCAGTTCAATTTCTATCATAAGGAGCAGACTATGATCCGATTTTTTAAATTTTTCCCTTTTAAACTTGCACCCCTCTTTAAATTTGCACCATTGATGATTTGTGTCTCTTTGTTATGTGCTGGTCATTCAGCAGCCTTTGATGCAGATGATCTGGCAAAGTTGAAAAAGACAAATCACTGTCCCGGGTGTGACCTATCTTCTGCTGACCTGCAAAATGCCAACCTGTATAATGCCGACCTGAACCGTGCCAACCTGCAGGGTGCCAACCTGCGCCATGCCATTCTGGCCGAGGCCAGCCTGCATTATGCCAACCTGCGAAATGCCATACTGCAAAATGCCATACTGGAAGATGCTCTCCTGCTCGGTGCCAACCTGTCCAATGCCAACCTGCAAGGTGCCAACCTGGAAGGCATCCAGCTGGGCAGTACCAACCTGTCCAATACTGACCTGACCAATGCCACCTGGAGAGACGGCTGCAAGTGTCAGGATGCCGAGTGTTCCAATTGCAGATAACAGGCTTTGAGACTTAAAACGTATTACAAGGAAAATAAAAGATGAAATATTTCTGGGGATTGTTTATAGTTTTATTATTGATGCTCTTCACCTGTTTGCCTCCTGTCACTGCCCAGTCTTCCGGGATAAACAATTCCCGGAATGTGGAAAATATGGCATCCCGTGCCATGGAATCTGTGGTCTCTATCCTGGCCATATCCTCAAGTACTTCAGGGGACAGCGGAACCGGTTTTTTCATCTCCAGTGACGGACATATCCTGACCAATTTTCATGTTATCCAGAACGGGCAGACCTTTATTATCCAGGACATGGGCGGAACCATATACAGAAATGCCCGTGTTGTGGGGGTTGATCCCATGACCGATCTTGCCGTGCTGAAGCTGGAAAGTCCCGGACCATTTCCCGCTCTTTCCTTTGCCGATTCCGACCAGGCAAGGCCGGGGCAGACGGTTTGTGCCATCGGGCATGGGAACTCCCATCGCAATGCCTTTACTATGGGTGTTGTCAGCGCCCGGCGCAACCAGCTTCCCGACTTTATGACCCAAGGGCTTGGGATCACCTATGTTGACCTGATTCAAACCGATGTCTCAATTAACCACGGCAACTCAGGGGGGCCGCTGTTAAACCTTGCCGGAGAATGTGTGGGGGTGAATTCGGCCATTGATATCAATATGGAAACCAATGATGACTCCTGGCAGGGGATTTCCTATGCAATTGCCGGTAATCTGGCCAAAAAGGTGGCAGACCGGATTATTAGGGACGGCTTTGTGGAACGGGTTTCTTTCGGTATAGGCGGCCAGAACATTACCCCTGATCTTAAACGCGCATTTAAAGCGCCCAAAGAACTTGACGGGGTCCTGGTTTCAAGTGTCGGCAAAGATTCCCCGGCTGATCTTGGGGGATTGCTGGCCGGAGATATTATATTGTCTGTTGACGGTGTCCCCATAAACAACGCCCAGCGCATTAGAATTGATGCAGGATTTTTGCCTCAGGGACAGCCTGTCCCAATGGAGATATTTCGGCAGGGAAAGAAAAAGAAAATTACCATAACCCCTCGGGTGGTTACAATGCCCGAACCTGTGATCATCGAAAGAATGGGAATCATGGTTGATCCGGAACCGGTTTCTTCTGATTCCACAGGAGTGCTGATTGTGGATATTCATATGAACTCTCCTTTCTTTTATGTTGATACATTCAGCGAACACAAGGGTGCAGGCGGTTTTGGGATCAATCCCAAAGAAAAAATTCTTGAATTCAACCATTCAGTTATTAAAAGCCATGGGGACCTGCAAAGGGCCGTCAATCTGGTAAAACCCGGAGAGCTGGTCCTCATGCTGGTAAAGGGCAAAAACTCTGAGATCCGTTATGTGGCTGGTAATTTACCATAACACTGCCCAGCATTTGGTTGGCTGGATTTTATTGATATTCTAACCCAAAAGTAAATTGTGATCTAAGAGTCACTTGGCAACTTTTTTTGCATTTCACTTCATATAAAAGAGGCGTAACGATGAAACACATGTGTTTTTTATTCTGGCTTTTCTCCTGGATTCTGATACTTGCCCCGCAGGCTTTGGCGAATTCTATGGGGTCAAAAACCGTTTTAATTGACTGCCAGAATGGCCTTCCTCCTGGTGGATACCAAATAGAGGTTTCTGATCCATACGACAACCGGTCCCCGAAGTATAATGCCTATCTTGGTCAAGCCTTTGATTATGTGGATAGTCCTGTGGGGGGCGACCTTAGAAGAAGCCCGATATCCAGTGATAGTTCGTTCACAATTGTGGTGCGCTCTAAGCTACCTGCTGGAGCCATCCGTGTCAACTTCTACTACAAGGGTGAGTTGAGGGCATTCTCCTCCCGGCGCGCTCCCGGCCAGAGGGCTGTATTTGCCCCTAAGTGCAATAGTGTGAAGTAAAAATCATCATCTAAGGCGTGGCGTCAAATTAAAGAGGATTCATCATGGCAGACCTTTTGAAAAAACCTGACAATATCCTTTACAGTGTATCAGAATCTCCTTCTCTGGGTATATGCCTACAGTCAGGATCTGGGGGGGGGGTGAGCTGCCGGAGGGATTTACCAACATCTGGGACGCCATATCGCTACCATGCTCTGCCGTATGGTGGGACTGCCTGACCCCTTGTCCTCTACCTTTGATCACATCCCTAATCTTAAACGCGCATTTAAAGCGCCCAAAGAGGTTAAAGGGGTCCTCGGCAAAGATTCACCGGCTGATCTTGCAGGACTGCTGGCCGGTGATATTATATTGTCCGTTGACGGTGTCCCCGTAAACAATGCCCAGCGCACCAGAATTAATGCAGCATTTTTGCCTTCAGGAAAACCTGTCCCAATGGAGATATTCCGTTTGGGTAAAAAAAAGAAAATAACCATAATCCCCAGGGTGGTTATGGTGCCCGAACCTGTGATCATCGAAAGAATGGGAATCATGGTTGATCCGGAACCTGTCTCTTCTCATTCCACAGGAGTATTGATTGTGGATATTCATATGAACTCTCCTTTCTTTTATGTTGATACATTCAGCGAACACAAGGGTGCAGGCGGTTTTGGGATCAATCCCAAAGAAAAAATTGTTGAATTCAACCATTTGACCATTAAAAGTGCCCAGGACCTCCAGCGGGCAGTTGATCAGGTAAAACCAGGAGAACTGGTCCTCATGCTGGTAAAGGACAAAAACTCAGAGATCCGTTATGTGGCTGGTAATTTACCATAACACTGCAAAATAAATGACTGACAACAAAATTACCATATCATTGCCCGCCGACCCGCGCTGGATGCGATTTGCCCAGGACAGCCTGCATCGATACTGCAGGATGGTGTGATTTCCCCCCCCGGCTTGAGGAGATGTGCGCAAGCTCGGTCATGGAGGCATGTGAACAGCTGATTGGCAAGGCAAAAGAAACAGGCATAACCGACCCCATTGACCTGATGCTGGACTACAGGGGGGGAAACCATTGTTATCGACATTGCCTATAATCG
>JAFLJW010000350.1 GCA_022712815.1 Pseudodesulfovibrio sp.
TGGTCGTCGATCTGGCCGTCACGGGTCGGAAGTGCAATTTTCATATTTAACTCCTTGAAATATTTAATATTAATATAAAAAACATAGAAGACAATAACACAGGAAAATATTTTGTAAAGTCTCATGATTGATTTCAGACTATGGCAGTATGAATTGTTGCAAAATGGGGTAACTTTGGCATTGCCAGAGCATTTTCTCTTGAAATAAACTCTATCCATGTCCTTTTGTGTAAAAGGAAAAATTGACGAGTACCTCGGTTCGCACGAATGTGCACATAAAAAGTTTAGGAAAGGAGATAGGATAGGGGGTCTGGGGGAAAGGGAAGAGGGAGAACCATTTTCAAATGGTTTCCCTCTTCCCTTTCCCCCAGCCGCCGGAGGCACCATTAAAAATGGTTGCTAGCCGCGTTTTCTTTTTTCAAGGAAAAAACGTTTGAGGAGCGAACTGCATTCTTCTTCCATGACACCTTCGATCAGCCACATTTTGTGATTGGTGAAGTGGAGTGCATGTCCGTCGAGATTTGAGATAAATGCGCCGGCCCTGGGGTCTCGTGCGCCAAAGACCACGCCTGCCACACGAGAATGGATGAGTGCGCCCGTACACATCATGCACGGCTCAAGCGTTACCGCCATGATCGTATTTGGCAGCCGGTAATTTTTAAGGGCATCGGCTGCCTTTCGGAGGCAGAGAATTTCGGCATGGCCTGTGGGGTCGTTCAATGAAATAGGCTGGTTGTGGGCTTTGGCGATGAGTGTCCCCGTGGCCGAGAAGAGAGCCGCGCCTATGGGAGTTTCGCCCATTTGGGGTGCCTTGCACGCTTCCTGAAACGCCACATCCATAAAAGCCCGCCAGCTTGTTCCGGCGGGAGCATCTGGCGGGGGCAGGGGAGGCTTTGCGGTCATGGGGGACCTATTGAGCTTTGAGGTACTTCACGCCAGCTTCGAGCATGGCGAGGCCCAGGGGGATATCCGGGTCAGTCCCACGTGTCCATGACGGATGGTTTGTCTTGTGATTGTATCCCTCAGGGTGGGGCATCAGTCCGAGAATGCGGCCTGTCGGGTCTGTCAGGCCAGCGATGCCGAGGGGGGAACCATTGGGATTGTGGGGATATTTTAGAGTAGGTTCTTTGGACTCCGGGTCAATGTACTGGACGGCAATGAGGTTCTCGTCCTGAATGGCCTGAAAGGTTTCGTCATCCATGGGAATGATCTTGCCTTCGCCGTGGCGAATGGGAACATCGAGGTATTTGATATCTTTTGTGAAGACGCAGGGGGAATTCGGATTAGTTTTGAGGCGGACCCAGCGATCCTCGAAGCGGCCGGAATCATTATGGGACAGGGATACCTGTCGCTCGAAATATTTACCGCCAACAGCAGGGAGCAGGCCGAGTTTGCACAAAAGCTGGAAACCGTTGCAGATGCCGAGGATGATACCGCCGTTATCAAAAAAAGCCTTGAGCTGGTCGAGTATGGGATTGCCATCAGCAGTGGAAGACCAGCGCCAGCGCAGGGCTGCGGCCTGTGCGGCACCGAGGTCGTCGCCATCGAGGAAACCGCCTGGGCACAGGAGGTAGTTATATTTGTCCATGCGGACGTGACCGGCGGCTATATCAGAGAAATAAACGATATCGGCATTGTCCGCACCGGCTTTTTCCAAAGCATAGGCGGATTCGTTTTCGCAGTTTGTGCCGTATCCGGTGATGACAAGGGCGTTGACGCGGGCCATGAAAATCTCCTCTTCGTATTGACTTTGTCGCAGTACCCTGCAAAATTCGCAGAGCAGCTTTTTGCTGGGCAGGAACATACGTGTCCGGCTCACTACAGTCAATATGGATGGTACACGATGTTGAACACGATATTTCTTTATAATTCAAGCACAACCAAGGGGTTTTTTCTCGTATGAAAACCAAATTCATATTTATCACAGGTGGCGTTCTTTCTTCCCTTGGCAAAGGCCTGGCCGCCGCATCCATCGGGGCATTGCTTCAGGCCAGGGGACTCAAAGCCACGATTCAGAAACTTGACCCCTACATCAACGTCGATCCCGGCACCATGAATCCTTTTCAGCATGGTGAAGTTTATGTCACCGAAGATGGTGCTGAAACTGATCTCGACCTTGGTCACTACGAGCGTTTCCTCGGAGTTTCACTCAGCCAGCAGAATAACTACACATCCGGTTCCATTTATAATTCCGTTATTCAGAAAGAACGGCGCGGCGACTATCTCGGCGGCACGGTTCAGGTTATCCCGCATATCACCGATGCCATCAAGGAAGCCGTCATCAACCTGCCAAATGGCGAGGACGTTGCCCTGATCGAAATCGGCGGCACGGTTGGCGATATTGAAGGCCAGCCGTTCCTGGAAGCTATCCGCCAGCTCAAGAACGACCTGGGCAAGGAAAATGTTCTCTATATTCACCTGACACTGGTTCCGTATCTCAAGGCCGCAGGTGAGTTGAAGACCAAGCCCACTCAGCATTCCGTCAAGGAACTCCGCAGTGTGGGTATCCAGCCTGACATCATTATATGTCGTGCCGAAGTAGAGCTTGAAGAGACTCTCAAGCGTAAGATAGCCCTGTTTTGTGACGTTGATCTCGATGCGGTCTTCACCGGTGTTGATGTTGATTCCATTTACGAAGTTCCCCTGCGATTTTATGAAGAGGGCGTCGATCAGAAGATCGCCATTTTGTTGAAGCTTCCTGCCAAGAACCCTGAGCTTGGTCCTTGGGAAAAACTCGTTCACGCCCTGAAGAACCCAAAGGGAAATGTCAAAATCGGTATCATTGGCAAATACGTTGACCTCACTGAGGCCTACAAGAGCCTGCATGAGGCATTGGTGCATGGTGGCGTGGCCAACGAGGTTAAAGTTGAGCTTGAATATGTCAACTCCGAGAAGGTGAACGCCAAGAACGTCGAGAAAAAGCTCAAAGATCTTGATGGAATTCTTGTACCCGGCGGTTTCGGGATGCGTGGTGTGGAAGGAAAGATCCTGTCCATCAAGTACGCCCGTGAAAACAAAATCCCGTTCTTTGGTATTTGCCTTGGCATGCAGTGTGCTTGTATCGAGTTCGCTCGAAACGTGATCGGTCTTGAAGATGCCAACTCCGTTGAATTTGATGATAAAACCGAGAATGATATCATCTATCTCATGAAGGAATGGTACGACTTCCGCAGCAAGAAGACCGAGACTCGATGCGAGGACTCTGAGAAGGGCGGCACAATGCGTCTTGGTTCCTATCCCTGCAAATTGAAAAAAGATTCGATAGCCTACGCCGCCTATCAGACCATCAACATAAATGAACGTCATCGCCATCGCTTCGAGTACAATAACAAGTTTATTGAACAGTTTGAGGAAAACGGGATGATCCTGTCCGGTACCGCTCCAGACGAATCGTTGGTGGAAATCATTGAACTGCCGAATCACCCCTGGTTCCTTGGTTGCCAGTTTCACCCGGAATTCAAGTCCAGCCCCATGCAACCTCATCCCCTGTTCAGGGATTTCATCAAGGCCGCCAAGGATGAGAAAGGCAAGAAGGGCAAGAAGAAATAATGGGAGCACTCTATAACGCCAGTCGGTCCGGTCCGTTCATACTGGCTGGTCCGTGTGTCATCGAGAGTCGGGAGATTTCTCTTCAGACCGCCGAAACTCTGGCTGTGCTCGCTGAAAAGCTTGACCTGCCGCTTGTTTTCAAGAGCTCCTTTGATAAGGCCAACCGGACTTCAGTCACGAGTTTTCGTGGTCCGGGTCTGGACGAAGGACTTGCGATTCTGGCTGAAGTCAAGAAGGCGACAGGGTTGCCCATTGTCACGGATATTCATCATCCCGAACAAGCCGCACCCGTTGCCGAAGTCGCGGATGTCCTGCAAATCCCGGCATTTCTTTGTCGGCAAACCGATTTGCTGGTGGCTGCGGCCAAGACAGGCAAGATCATCAATATCAAGAAAGGGCAGTTTTTGGCCCCCTGGGATATGAAGAACGCGGTCGAAAAGGTCCGCGCTTCGGGCAACGATCAGATTTGGCTGACCGAGCGTGGCTCCACCTTTGGGTACAATAATTTGGTGGTTGACATGCGATCCATCTCAGAGATGAGCAATTTCGATGTGCCGGTGGTTTTTGATGCCACCCATTCGGTCCAGTTGCCCGGCGGTCTGGGCGGCATGTCTGGCGGTCAGCGTCAATATGTCCCGGTACTTGCTTCGGCGGCTGTTGCGGCTGGTGCGAGCGGGGTGTTCATGGAAGTCCACCCTGACCCTGACAACGCTCTGTGTGACGGCCCGAACAGTCTTCCGCTTGATCAGGCTGAAGCACTGCTAATCAGACTCAAGGCGATATGGGAGTTGAACAATGCCAAATAGTGCGTTGATGCTTGCCAAAAACATCAAGCTGCTTGTGCTCGACGTCGATGGTGTCCTGACCGACGGCGGATTGTATTATGGTGACAATGGCATGGCCATGAAGCGATTCAATGTTCAGGATGGCTTTGGTATCAAGCTGGCTCAGGCGGTCGGTCTTGAAATCGGCGTTATCACCGGATTGGATCAGAAGCCCGTGGAAACGCGGGTGAAAGAGCTTGGAATCAAGCACTACTATCCGGGAAAACATCATAAGGCTCCACTCTTTGAAAAGATATGCGAGGCCGTTGGGGTCGATCCGTCCGAGGCCGCTTTCATGGGTGACGATTGGATTGATATCGGTGCCATGCGCCGGGCTGGTCTGGCCTTGAGTGTTCCAAACGCCATGCCGGAGGTCATTCAGGAGGCTGATTGGGTTTCTTCGAGGATGGGCGGATGTGGTGCTGTTCGTGAAGCCATCTCGTTTATTCTTGAAGCCAGGGGCCTCAAGGATGAAGCCTGGAAACAGTGGGCTGGGTAAATGAAAGGGCGTCCGGCTCTGATTCTTTTCATGATTTTCGCCATTGGCCTTGCTCTTGGCGTGTCGATTAACGCAATTTTTTTCTCTGCCCCGATTCTTGATGAAGTTTCTGATGAAACAAAGACTCACAAGTCCCGCGAACGTCTGCTTGATGAAGCAAATGTCGTGGCTGAGGATATAGAATTGGTACAGGGAAAACAGGGTGCAATGACCTGGAGATTGTTGGCCAAAAGTGCGAAATACAATCAGGAAAAGCATCTCGTTGGCGTTGAACATCCCCAATTGACTGCATATTATGGTAAAGATCGACAGGAAGTGTATGTCAAAGCTGATCGAGGTGATATTGATCAGGCCAATGACAACCTGACCTTGTATGATGGAGTTACGGGACGCTTTGGTGATATCGCACTTGATGCCCAACACCTTGATTATGTTGGAGCCATTGATAAAGTGTATCTCAAGGGCGGGGTCACGGTTCGTCACCCGGACATGACCATAAAAGCTGCTGCTGTTGAAATTGATCTCGTCAGTCGCAAACTCATTGCGGCAGGCGGTGTAGAAGCTTTGCTGGCACCCAAGGGTACCCGGTAGGACCTTTTGTATAATAAATAGCGAAGGAGTGATGCTCCGATGAAGAACATATCCATTTTTTTGATCACCGTGGTGCTGATCCTCTCGTTTCTGTCCGGGGCAGTCTGTGCCGAGGGGTGGGGTGAGATTCGTGAGGCCACTCTCAATCTTAATGTTCGTGAAAAGCGGACGCCGAAAAGCGAACATGTCGTGACCCTTGCCAAGGGGCAGCGAGTCAAGGTCGATTTTTTGAAAGATGGCTGGGTTGCCATATTCAACCTCAATGAATCCAAACGGGATGAGTCAAGGGCAATCGGCTACGC
>JAFLJW010000270.1 GCA_022712815.1 Pseudodesulfovibrio sp.
CCAAGGCTGTTGGTCATACCGGCAATGTCTCCGGCAAGTGCCTTATCCGCAAGGGACAGCGCTTGACCGATTCCACGAACCGTTCCAATGAAACCGATGGAGGGAATGGCCCAGATAAGATAGCGGATCATGGAATTTTCAGCGTCCTGGCGCAGGGCAAGTGCTTCAACAGAGCTTTCAATGGCGTCGGATACATTTTGAACATTTTTGTTTCCGGCATACCGCCATAAAGCGGCGCGCAAGGTCTGAACAAGGGGTGCCAGGTTACGGTCCGCTGAAAGCTGTGAATCGAGTTTTTCAATGATATTTTCCGGCACAAGGGTTTCATCTTCTCTTTCATTTTCTGTTTCTTCAATCAGATCAACGGTGAAAAGGTAATTATTGCGCAATATGGTGTGACATTTACCAATCATCAGAAAACTACCCCAAATCATCAGAATAAAACAAATCTCCTGCTCATAATCCTTGAGAACAATCACAAGATCCCGGGGGGCGGATTGACCTGCCTGTTTTGCCAACTCAAGCAAAAGATCTGCTTCCGGCCGGACATAGCCAATGTAGGCAAGATGAACGAACACAATGGAAGTTACCAGGACGACAATGCTTTTCACTATATCTGACATAGTTAAATATCCACGGGGAAAGAGGTTGGAGAATTCAGACTGATCGCCGGCATCACGGCATACACGGTCACAGCTAAAACCAAAAGTATCACAAGTACCACGAACCAAAACATCGGTTTTTTCTTTATTATTCTTTTATACATTGTATTTTTATTCATTATCCTTTTATTCATTTTTCACTCCCTATTTTCCCTACCTATACTACCCTAACGATACTACCCTAACGATACTATAGGTACCGCCCAATTCGAAACCCCACATCGTCACGTCCCTTTGTCAATCCCTCCCGAAATGCCGGCCGCAGTGTGGTAATCGTACCCGACCGCCAATTGGCACCTTTCACCACATGGGAATGCCCTTGCGGTTTTCCCAAAGGGTTGTGCACCGTGACATCGGTTTGGGGCGGCAAGATGGAATAAATATCGTGAACCCATTCACTGACATTTCCTGCCATATCATAAAGACCGGATGATTCTGCGTCAAAACTTCCCACAGGGGCAACACCTGCATACCCATCGCTATAGTTGGGAACAAAAAACCTTACCTGTCCCCTGGCACTTTCATCTGCTATATTTGCGGTTTTTGGAGGTATCACCCGGGCATTTCCCCAGACAAATTGGGTCTGCTTTTTCTTGCCTGCCTTCCGGGCCAGCCACTCCCACTCTCCTTCGCTGAGCAGGCGAAAACCTTCCCCATGCCCTATGAAACCCGTCACGATTCCATTTGCCATTTTATAAAAAGGGCGAAGTTGGTCTTGAACACTCAGCCAGTTACAAAAGGCTGCCGCCTCTTGCCAACTGATTAAAGTCACCGGTGTCTTGGCAGGGCCCACCGCTTTTTTCGGGTTGAATTTGGCAAACTGGCCGTTGGTTATTTCAAAAAGGCTGGCATAAAAAGGCTTTGTCAGGCGGATGTGTCGCTGAAATTCATTTGCACGCTGGCCCGTTTCAGAACGGGGAGCCCCCATGATCAGGCTCTCTTGAACCTTATATAGTTTCAGTTTGATCCCATTTTTTAAGATAATTTCCCCTGGCGCTTCTTTTAAACGAGCCGCCTCTTCTGTCAGCAATGCCACCGATATTTTTTGAACGGTATCCCCTTTGGGGGTTACCATTTTTACAACAGAGCGAAATCCTGGTTTCTTCACGGTAATCGTATGAGGGATGGCCAACAGGTCCTGGTTGACAGGGCTGACACCCACTTGCTTTCCGTCAATCCACACCGTTGCCGAAGGGGAAGAAACAATCTCAACCCTTCCCATCATAGCTTTCAGGTGAAGCGAGATCTGTTTTTCTTCACCCACTCTTAGCACGACACGTTGGGTTTTTGGATAAAAACCTGTTTTCATGTAGGTCAGACGATGTTCAATGGTTGCATCAAGGACAAGGGGGTCTGATGCTTTAATGCCATTCACCAGAAGCGTTCCCCCGGAGGGCTTTAGATTGAGCCTGATCGTTCCTTTTTTAAGGGTGAGCCGATAATTGCGGTCCACCTGGGAATTTGCCTGGGTAATTGACAATGGTTCAATGGTTTGTCCATAATTATCAAGCACAACCCTTAAACGATATCGGCCGCCATTTTGTTCAAATTGTAACGGCGTTACCCCCACCCTTTCATCATCCAGAAACACCATTGCCCCGGAAGGGGTCGACAAGATATTTAAAACTCCCCTGACAGGCAACAGATCCACCTGCCCTTTGGTCTTTTTTCCGGGTGTAATCTCAACGGCCATTGTTTGGGACAAAAAAAACGGATTGTTGATGCCGACCGTGTAAGATCCTGATTCAAGTTCAAGATCGAGTTTTTCAAAAAGCCCAATATCACGATCGTTCACTTTCCATGCTGTCTGTGATAAAAGATCATTATCCCCTTTAATATCCCCTATAATATCAATGACAAGACGCCCGGGCAGTTCAAATAATTCCAAGAGAAAAACCCTGCCCATGAAAGCAGAATCAATGGATGCCTTTGAAACTTTAAAACCGGGTGCCCAGGCCGTAATATCCAGATTGTTGCCAAATGAATAAACCGTATCTCCCAGGGAAAAACCCATCCCCTGAACCACATTGACCTGGGCATGCTTTTTGGCGTTCTTAGGGATAATCTCAACACGAGTGCCACTAAAAGCCACGAACAACCCAGCCATAAAAAGGAGGGTGACCAACACCGTTATACCGGCAACCAGGTAGATTTTTTTTTGCCGGGTTTTTGCTTGATCGAGTTTTTTATTAAATTGACTCATCACAAATTACCTTCACACTAAACTGGTTCTGATCATAGGGGATAAGGAGGTGCAAAAGTTTTGATTTAAACCCCTTCCGTGTCCCTTCAAATGTATAATTACCCGGTTTGAGCTGTATTATTTTTTTTGTTACCACACCCACCTTGCCAACACC
>JAFLJW010000179.1 GCA_022712815.1 Pseudodesulfovibrio sp.
CAGGATCACGCAACGAAATGGCTCTGGACATATAACAACGAACGGCCCAACATGGGCATTGGTGGCATCACCCCGATGCAAAAACGGAGAAGGGCCGCATAGCCTCTACTTGAAAGAGCTATTAAAAATGGGATGATTACCCCGCGCCCGACACTCAGTGACGCAGCACTTCGCTCTCTTCGACACCATCAGTGGCCGGGAAATGTTCGGTAGTTGGAGAATCTTATCCAACGGCTGATTGTCATAGTGGATCATGACCTCATCGAGGTGACAGATCTTCCTGATGCCATGCGCTTTACCATCCCCAGGGAGGGACGGGTGGACCGAAGCTTGGCAGAGGTGGAAAGTGAGCATATTTCCAACGTTCTGGCTGTGACCAACAACAACACTCGAGCGGCAAAGATACTGGGGATCAACCGAAAAACATTGCGGGAGAAACTCAAACGATTTGAAAATATCCAGCAGGCGAAAAAAAGGACTTGAAATAGCGAGGATTTGCAGCTCACTATAGATATGTTTACGAGAAATTTTACTTTTGAAGACTACTGTTTTTTAGGGGGATCACCAAATCTACTTCTTCGACAGCTTTACCTTAACTTTCTGATCCTTATTCAAATTGACCCAAAACGTATACGGTTTATATCCCTTCATCGAAACCCTGATTTGGTATTCTCCGGCTGGCAGCTTAATATTTGCCCGATAGTTTTTCCGTGAATTCAACAAAATGATCATCGCATCTTTTGGGTCGGTCTCAATCATCAATGAATGAGAAGCGCCCCCTTTTTCCTCTTTTGGATACTTCCTATCCAAGGACACTTTCAAGACCACAGGACTTTCTTCAATCTCAACATCCACTATTTGATGTTCATAGCCTCGCTTGGATATACGCACCTGATACTTGCCTGCCGGGAGCTTCACGTTAGGTTCGTATTTCTCCTTGATGCCTACCAAGATAATTTTCGCATCATCGGGGTCGGCTGAAACGAGAAGCGGATAATGAGGATTATAGACACGATTGGAAGCACCAACCAATTGGAAGGAAGCCCAATGGAACGGCTGAGAATATCGGCGGATTGTATCCTTTTGAGCCTTCTGCAAGGCCATGTCCTTCGTATGCTTGGCTAGGTGCTTATAAAAACGAGTCATGAGGTAACTGGTAGACTTGTCATCCACTTTCCACGATGAGGCCAGCAGGGACTGTGTTCCTGCGAAAAACACACCTCTCTGCAACCCAATCAACTCATCACCGGAACTGTATTTGCTGACACCTGTCTGGCAGGCAGACAGAGTAACCAAGGATGCACGCCAGCGGCATGAGAAAAGTTCATCGGTCATGAGCTGCCCATCATCAGTTTCACTGGGATACAGCATTATTCTGGAAGCAAGCGGACGCTCTGGATCGAAAAGTCCATGAGAAGCGATATGAATTATTTTGTACCCACCGGCATGATTCTTCAACAGAGTTTCTGTCCCTTCGTCTCCCAAAAGGACATCGGCATCAGGCAACACCTCACCAATGGCTATGGCTTCTTTTTCAGAGTAGGCAAGGTCTCCCGTAGGATTGCCAATGACCAAAGCCCTCCCGTTTCTGGGTGCTTTCTTTTTATTGACGATGGATAATACCGTAGCACTCGGTACATAAGAAATGGCGTAGCGTTCAATCAGATAATGCTTTCCAGACAAAAGAGCCTGGAAAGGCAAGTAGTGCAATCCCCGATGCGGTATGATGACAAGACGTTCGCACTTCAGATGCTCCCGGACTGGAGCAATAAGTGTTTTATACAGTTCTCGTGCTGTATTACGGTCATACTCCAATTCAATAATGGACTGACGAAGCTTGCCTATTTTGGCAATCAAATCCTCATGATCAACATCGACAGTGACGCACTCCATTTCGTCACGACGGACTACGATGATGTTCAACTTCCCTTCAGTGAAATAATATTCGAGTATGGCTGTATCGTTATCAATCAAATCCTGAATCTTCTTGCTCTCAAGGACCTTTACGCTTGAAAGGGAATAAATCTCGTCATAGCTGTTGTCGTCCAGATTACTCCCGACGATTTCAAGTCCACGCAGAGAGGTTTCCTCTGCATATGCGACCTGATCAACACCAATTCCCGCACTCTCAAGGACACTGTCCAGCTCGACACGACTCTGATAATACTTGTTGGCCAGTTTATTCTGCCCGCTACTTTTCAGCGTGATTTTGTCGCTACCAAGGATATCAAGAAATGCTCTGGACTTTGATCTTTCCACGTATTCAAGAGCCAGTTCTATCTTGTTCAACCCTATGAGTGCCTGAATCATCTTTGCATACAGGACCTGCTTGAAACCAAAATAAGCAACACGCTCATTCTCGGAGTAGATGGTTAGCCGCTGCCGCTCGGTTATTTCGATGGCTTCGCCATACTGTTCAACGGCTTTATCGGGCCTGTTTTGTAAAGAATAGGCCTCACCTATTGCCAACATATAGACGGTCATCTCATACTTGTTCAGGTACCGATTCAACAGAAGTGTATACGGGGCCATAAACTGACTAAATCGCTGGGAGTCATTGTTGTCAATCGTATAAACCGGACTAAGGAATTGGGCATTCATGATCGATTCATGGACCCCGTAGTCTACTTTCTTGTCCTCCCAAAGCAGCTTGACAGTATCTTCAGTCAAGGAGCTTCCCCCAGAGTGTTGGTTATAGCCCGGCTGGCTGGCTGCCGCAGCATCTCCAGCCGCGGCGAGTAATGTCACACCAATTTTTGCAATCACCACAGCGGCACTGGTCAAACCTGCTATGAACTTCTTTCCATTCAATCGGTTCTTGTTCTTTTCGGCAAGCTCGTTCCGATACTGTTCCTGAAGCATCCTGGACATTGAATGATATCGCTTCATCGTGGCAGCTTCTATCAGCTTGATACCAGCAAGAAGTTTTTCATGATGCTCAAGGGCAGCCTGAAAATCTCCTTTTTTCATCAAGGCCAAGGTCAACCAGTAGTTGAGACGGTTAATTTTATCCTGCTTTTCCAGTGAATCACTCGCTGTGACCTGCCCTTCGCAAAAACCACGCGAAGTCAATATCGCATCAACAAAAGCATCCTGATCGGATACACCTACAGCCAGAGCCTGAACTGCCATTTGCGCCTTGAGAAAGCTCTTCTCAAACGCTGAAAAGGAAGATGAGGACTCAATGAACGCGGAGTATAGAAGAAAAAGGTCCTTATTGATCACTTGCGCATTGGATATCCCATCTTTGACCGGGGCTATTCCACCAAGCTTTTCCCCAAGGAAGGTATGCCGCATGGCAACTCTGGCAAGGGTATTATCAAAATCTCCTTGCCGGACATTTTCGATGTACTTATCATTAAAAGTGAAATCCATGGACTCTTCGCCGCCAAGGAAGCCCTCCTTCGCATAAAAGGAATAATAGAGAAAGCGATTGGAATTAAAGTAATCAGATAGGGGCAGTGTGTTGATCCCTTTTGCCCGCAATTGATCATAAATAACCCGCGTCTGTTCATTGTAATCTTTGGCCTTCTGAAAATCGACCAGACCATAGGTATACACATCAGCCAGATCGTCGAGGATGTAGAGTTTGCCCTCAAGATCACAGCCCTCTTTGTTGCCTTCGGCACAGGCGGTATCAATAATTGACAGTTTATCCTGCAGAAGTTCGACCAACGCCTTGAATTTCTTCTCCCGCTTGTAATAGGTCACGAACGTTCTGGTATCAGCGATTGAGACCTCTTCATCGTCCTCCGCTGTTGATGCCATCACAGGACTGACGAACAAGATGGTCAACAGGCAAACAAGTCCCCAAATCAAATCCTTTCTCATGACTTGTCTCCTTTCACGATCTCATCAATCAAATCCTGAGCGCAAAGATAGGCGGTGTAGGAAAACAAGGTGCGCTGATTCTGAAAGTCCCGTTCATGCTTGCCGATGAAATGTACTGGTTCATGCAGTGGGTCGCTTAAATACTTGTATTCCTGCTTTTCAATGACAACAGTTCGTAACGGCAGAAATGTTTGTCCATCAACCAGCTTTACTTCCAGCCCGACTGTGGCTTCGGAGTCGACTTTTGCCTGGGTAACTGCCGGAAAAATGATCACATCGTATTCGCCCGGTTCGATGCCACCCAAAGAATCAAGAGTGTCCATCTGTAGCTTTCTAAGCTCTGCGGCAATGCCAATATTTTTCTGAATAATGAAAAGGTATTCTTTGGGAATAAAATAGCCGTCAGAATAATCAAGTTCATCTTCGTTGGAGTAAAATTCTCCCGTGAGGGCTTTGGCGTGGGGATCTTTCAGAGTCCGAACAGAGTCCGGCAAGGGCAAAGGGGAAATCATGGCGACTTTGATATCCGGGGCTTGGATATTTTCCCTGGTTGGTTTTTGGGCAAAATCAAGATTCCAATTGCCGATTTTAGCCTTGCAACCTGTCAGTGAAATAAAGACACAGCACAGAAGCCCGAGCAGACAGTGTCCCCAAGGTGAGGTTCTATCCCTGTCAGAAAAAAGGCGCATAACGGTTCCCCTTCTTTTTTGGGCGACGTGTCACCCGGCCTCTTCCCGTCAGAATACGGCCCCGGAAAAATAATTGCACAAGGACAAATCTTGCTGCGTCATGTTTGTCCGTTTTCCTGCAAAACCAGAAACTCCGGGCCGCCTTTCCCGACCTTGAAAGATGACCCCGGTTCTCCCCTCCCCTTTCTATTGGCAAATTCCCTTTTCGCGGGTAAATTCCAACAACTTGCAGTTGCCTAGTTCGCACGCCCTGTATGCATCCTGACATCCTCGTTTGTTTTGTCTGGACACAAAGTAGGCAATCCCCCGGTTAGAGTAAGTCACACCCTTCGGATCGAGTTCAATGGCTCGGCTGTAATCCTGTATTGCCCGTTTTCTCTGATCGAGGTCGGAATAGGCAAGCCCCCGGTTGTAGTAGGCCTGTGCATTTTTCGGATCGAGTTCAATGGCCCGGTCATAATTCTGTATTGCCCGATTATTCTGGCCGAGGTCAGAATAGGCAGTCCCCCGGTTGTAGTAGGCCTGTGCATCCTTCGGATCAAGTTCAATGGCCCGGTTATAATCCTGTATTGCCCGAT
>JAFLJW010000280.1 GCA_022712815.1 Pseudodesulfovibrio sp.
ACCAGAAGGAGATACGCGCATTTGTGCCGATCGGATTCGACGAACCAAAGCCGCCCTCAATCAAAGCAGAGTAATCTATTTTGACCGGAAAGACTTTTTTACAGGTCCCGGCACCTATCTCTTTAGGCGTAAGCATGACTACGCCTCCAGATTCTGCAAGGACACGATGGCCTTGCGCGAGTTGTATTGCTCGATCACAATCCTGATCTCACCTGCTTCCGAGTCAAGATCGGCAAGGCTGCCGTCCGTCTTGTAGGATGCCGCCAGCACCAGCCCGAAACCAGCCGGGTAGACATGGAAAATGTAGGTGCCGTCATAGGGCAACGTCACGTCACAGAACTGGCTCGCCTCGGTCAACGTCCACTCGATATGATTGCGGTTCACGGTCAGGTCGGACAGGTCCGTGCCGGTGTAAGTCTGTGCTTCATCGCCGTACACGGCCTGAAGCAGGTCTGGGGTGTCCGCCTTGAGAATATCGGTATCCGCAGGTTCGCCGTTGATGGCAGCCAGGGCTTCGGACGAATCTTCACTGGCCGCAAGAGCCAGCCCGGCCGTGCCAAAGCCAAAACCTGAAAGAGCGTCAGAGGCGTTGTCCGCACCCGTTCCGCCTTCGGAAACGGACAGCGGCAGCAACACCACACCCAAATCAACCATATCCTTGTTGGCCAAATTGTCCCCGTCCTTGTTCCAGGCAAGCACCCGGCCTGCGTTTGGTTCTGGCAGCTCGACACCTGTTACTGCGGACGACACGCGAAAGGTGATGGTCCGGTCCAGTCGTTCGGCCAGGGCCTGACAGATCATGGTCAGTTTATCCAACGCCATCTCGTGGGTGGCTGCCGGAAACGCATCGTTCTCAACGTAGTCCACTTCCTGAACTATGGCCGGAGAACGGCGGATGACCAGAATCTGACCACCTTCAGGCGGCATGTTCATAGTGCAAACACCACCAGTCTGTTCCCCTGCACCCGAGAGATGATAGTCGGTGCTGACGGTCTGAACGAATTCGATGTCCGCAATATCCGTAAGCACGACTTCTATATCTTCGTCGCGCATGAACATGAAAGGAATGGCAAAGTTCGCGGTTGAACCGTTGCCTCCGTAAATGGTTTTGGTTTCAATGGATGAAAGAGTCATTGTCTATCTCCTTGGTCCGTATATTCTTGATCCGAGCGACAAGGTGGAACGAACCGGAGTTGCCCCGCCGCTGATGCGAAGCATGTTCGCCTTGTGCCTGCCTTCACTCAGCATTTCGTCCGCATCCATCTGCCCCTCAAAGAGAATGTCCTCTTCGGTCTGATGGTCCTTGATACGACTACTTTCCTTGACCAGTTTCTTGGAACCGCTCATGGCCAGATTCGACTTGCCCCAGCCCGTATTGCGTTTGGCGCGAGCACCTTCCTGGGTCGAACGAACGTTCTTCGCGTCCCTTTCGGTCTGTCTCTGTATGTCCAGAGCATTGCCCCTGGCGTCGATTTCCATCATTCTGCCTTGCTCATTGGCTTCATTGGCATAGGCTGACGACCCGTCATCCGTGCCATTGGCGAGGCTCATGAAATCCCCGACAAGGCCGATGCCCTGTTGGAGCACTCCAATTGATCCTTGATCCATACCCATAGTATTCCTCTTTTTTTAAAGGGTTATATCCAGATTCCGGCTATTCGTTGATCACCACATGCGGCACGATAAGCAGCACGGTCATAGGCAAGGGCTGGTCCTGCAAAATCGTCAGGACCCCATCCCGATTCCACCCTTTGGGAAAGTTCACAGTCTTATCGCCGCTCCACGCGCCAGGGGATTGCCCCATGGGTATGGACGGAGACCGAAAATAGACCTGCTCCAGGTGCGTTTCGTCAGGTCCTATTTTCCCGCCAAGGGTGTTGTGAAATCTGGCTGCGACCTTGGTTATTCGTTTTTTCTTGGTCTGGGCCGTGCCCCGTGCGCTTCCCGCCTCGATCTTCATGGGCTGAAGCTTTGATATGTATGAAAGACCCGCGTGAATTATGGAGGCCGGACGGTCCAGAGTGAGCGTCCCGTCCATGCCCACAACCTTTGAGGTCTGCACTGCTCCGTCAGCCAGAACACTCACGGTCCTGCCTGCCAGATGCTCAAGGCCCACCACTGTTTCCGTTGGTGCGCCGTCATAGGTCAGACCGCTGTCCACAAAGAAACCTTTTTCGATGTTTCCATCAAAATCACCTTCCATGAATTCGATGTACCGGCGCTCGGCACCATTCACCGTCCGCCTGACCACAATCCACAGCTCGTCACGTTTGTCCGTATCATTGTAGATGGAGGCCACAGCCTCCACAGAGCCATCGGTGATGAGCCGTGACCAGGCCGCGACTTCCTGATCCGGCACATAAGTGAGGGCAACCAGAATTCCATCGGCGCGCACGCAGTAGAGGATCGAATCCGGCTCCTGCACGTAGGCCATCTGTCGCAGACCGCCCTTGGTGATGTGTTCGGAAAGAATGGTCAGGTCCTTGGAGACATAGGCATCGGACTCGAAGCGGTACGACATCTCCCGGATCTTCTTGCCTGCCCGCTGGATGTAAAGCGTGGCAAACCCCACGGATTCGGGCCGGGAAGATGATGCTCCGCACGTTCCTTCATGGTTGGCCTTGATCGTCTCCGGCGATACTGACTCGCCCATGGAACCACTCAGGGTCCATTCTCCGCCAGCCGTACCGATCCAGAGTTTGCTTCGCGGCACGATGAACTCGATGCCGTTGGCCTGATGTCCAGCCAGGGTCACCTCGATGCCGTCATCAGCAAGCGGCGATTCGCCAGCCGGGGCTTCGGTCCGGTCGCCCAGCTCGAAACAGCTCCAGAATTCGTTGTTGAGAACCCCGTCACTGTCCCAGATGGCTTCGATGTCCGTGGCTCCGGGCGTTTCTTCAAAAGTCACGGTAACGCTTGAACCGGACGTGATGAAATTCTTGGTACCCTTGTATCGGTAGTAGCGGGTGGCCCCATCCGCATGCTGACCCTTGAGGCCGTCATTCTGTTCAAAGCCGTCGCCGTCCAGGAGCTTGAAGGTGTCCCCGGTCTTGCCATCGCGGATGGAATCAGAATTTCCGTCCATGATCTCGCGGGATCGCCAGCCGTCAAACGGCACTTCGCGGGTCTTGAGGCGAAAATCAGTGATCTCGCCGGTTCGGGACAGCCAGAGGGTTCCCGGTTTATCCGGGGTGGCGGCCAGGACCAGCCGCTGTTCGTAGAAGCTCACGGTCGAGGGATAGTTGTTCTCGACCCAGTTCTCAGGCGTACCAGTGAAAACCATCTCCTCCAGATTCCAATCATCATGATCAACCCGGGTCAGCTTGCGCGGCGGATGGTTGGGATGGGCAAAAATAAGTACGTCAGCCGACTGGGCATACCGCAGTCGATCGAACTCACTGGCCGTGTGGGATGTCCCGCACATATTCGGAGCCATCCGTCAGCACCACGCCATGACCGGAGAAGACACGCATGCGCCCCTGTCCGGCTTCATCCTCGCCAAACTCCAGCACATAAGTCTGGGTGGAGTTGAACTCGAACGGGATCAGCAACACGGACTTGTCCGTGTTCATCGCCTCGGTCACGAACCGGAACCCGGATCGCCGTGTTGCCCCGCCATGGGGATGGATGTTGAAATTCTCCAGCTTCCGGCAGCCGTTATAATACTTGGAAAGGTCGGTTCGCCCGTCCAGACGCGGACTGATCTCGCCCGCCGTAAAGTTGGTCACCGATGGTGTTGCTATGCTCATCTGTCGCTCTCTCCTTGTTTTTTCCGGGGACGTCCCGGACATGCGACAAAACATAACCCCGGTTTTCAGACCGGGATGAAAACGGACGTGAGAGGCATAGGAAAGACCGAAAAAAGGGCAACTTTTCCTGTTGACAGGTTTTTTTGGCAATCCGCAAAAAAAGCTCACCAGTTGATAAGAAAATTCTTTGCAAAATTAGTCTGTTGAGAAATGGGGCTATGGGAAAAAGGCATCAGGAAAAAAGGAAAAAAGGCAAGAAAGGACGAAAACGGGTGTCAGGGGATAGTAAAAGGGCAACTTGGCAAAGTCAGGATCAGGCGGTCAGCAGGGGCGTGAGAAGAGTAAACATAAAAAAGCCC
Organism: Pseudodesulfovibrio sp.; assembly: GCA_022712815.1. Taxonomy (GTDB): domain Bacteria; phylum Desulfobacterota; class Desulfovibrionia; order Desulfovibrionales; family Desulfovibrionaceae; genus Pseudodesulfovibrio. Next base: position 4,109 of record JAFLJW010000280.1, read on the forward strand.
GTATTTCAGCTAATTATGCTAAAATACGGGCTTCAAGGCACTTTGGATAAACCGAGGACTAAACCATGATCTAGTTTGCCGCGGCAGACAGGATCTTTTCGCTGTCCTTTTCTCTGCTGAGACGGATGACCTGAGTGGTGAAGGATATTTCTCCGGGGGTGCAGGCAGGGCAGCCTTCGGACATTATCACACACCGTTCATCAAGGGTGGACAGGTTGATTTTAGCCATTTTGAGCAGTTTCGAGGTCAAACCATGCTTCCAGAGGACAGGTTGTCCACACTTGGTGCACTCCACATACAATAGTTCGGGATCGAAGTGTCTGGTCATGGTAAGAGTGTAAACATCCGTTAGGGGAAAGACAAGGGGGTTGTGGTTATAATGGTTATTAATTGAGGAAAGACACGAAGAAAAAAAGAGCTCATCCGGGTTGAGCGTACTTCTCCCAAAAAGGTTGTCGCACAGAGTTGCCTCTTTCTATCTTCATTAAAGATGAAAATAGAAAGAGAAGAAAAGAGGGGGAAAAGTCAAAGAAATAAGATGCCTGACGGCAGCCATACCCGGGCGGGGTCCGTTTTTTTTGTTGGAGAAAAGAGGGTTCGGATAAATCCGAACCCTCATGTTTTTCAGGTTTGAACTGGTTACGCGGCAGTCCCGGTTAACATCCGTTTGAGCGGCTTGAACCAGATGAAGCTCATGAACCACGAGTAGGAGAAAACCACAATTGTGATGATCGTGAACCAGAAGGCGATCATCGTGGGCGTGTCGTTCAGGGAAAACGCCGGGACGTAGGCAAAGAGGAATGGTGCCAGGTACAGGAACTTGGCGAACTTGAATGCCGTGAACGCCGTGCGCCACATGTTGGCCCCGGCAATGGTCGCACCAGCAAAGGCCGCGATGCACACCGGAGGCGTGATGTTGGAATCCTGAGACAGCCAGTAGACGATCATGTGGGACGCAACTTCGTTGACGCCCAGATGGGTCAAGGCGGGAACGGCAACGACCGCGGTAATCAGGTAGGCTGCGGTGACCGGAACACCCATGCCAAGCACCAGTGAAGCCAGGGCGATGAGGAAGATCGTTGCAACCAGATTGCCGTTGGCCAGCTCAATGACGATGTCGGCAAAGGTCAGCACCAGACCGGAGTAGGTCAGGACACCGATGATGACACCGATGACGCCAACCGTGGCTCCGATTTTCAGGGAGTTGATGGTCCCCATGCGGGCAGCCTGTACGAAACCGCTCAACTCGTCTTTCAGGCCAGCCGGGGTCTGCCTGCGATAGGCATAGATGGCGGCTGCGGTGATGAGGCCGTAAAGCAGCAGGATGCGTCCGCTCAGGAACGGTTTGACTGCGGCGATTGCTCCGTCTCCGCCCAAGAAACCGACAATCTTGACCAGCCAGGGACAGAGGACCATGAAGCTCATGACAATGAGCAAGGTCGGGTCGATACGCTGCCCTTCATCCTTGAAGGAAAGACCGATGCAGGTAGCCAGACCGATGATTGCCGAGTAGCCGGGGGAATAGCC
>JAFLJW010000442.1 GCA_022712815.1 Pseudodesulfovibrio sp.
TGAAAAGCTCCCTGAAGAATGGCGCAGGGAAGCGATGAAACGAGTATGAAGATACTCCCTGACAAAAAGGCAGAAATGGTCAAGCCTCACCCTGCTCTCTTCCGTAAAGTCGGTTCATCGAATATGGAGGAAGGATGAAGGACACCACGAAGAACCTGTACCACGAACGGATACTCACTGTGCTTGTGCATATCCAGTCACATCTTGATGAAGACATGACTCTGGAATCGCTTGCCGGGATCACCTTTTTCTCGCCAATCCATTTCCACCGCATTTTCAAGGGAATGTTGGGAGAAACCGTGGTTGAGCACATCCGACGAATACGGCTTGAACGTGCTGCCATCCGATTGTCCATCGGCTCTTCGTCAGTGACGGATGCCGCTTTTGATGCTGGATATGAAACCGTGGAGTCTTTCAGTCGCGTGTTCAAAAAAGTATTCGGCTGTCCTCCTTCAAAGTACCGCACACAACACTGGGAGACTCTGTACGCCAGAATCCCCGGCACTGTTCACTACCTGCCCGAAACTGTGCGAAACGGGCTGACCATTCAAATCAGGGAGGACTCTGTCATGGAAGTCAGGATAGAAATAGTGGAACCGATGCGTGTCGCATTCATCCGGCATACCGGACCTTACATGGAATGCAAGACGGCCTGGGACAAACTCTGTGCCTGGGCTGGCCCCAAAGGTATTTTCAACGCGAACCCCAAAGTCATCGGCATCTGCCATGATGACCCGCAGGTCACGCCCCCGGAAAAAATACGCTATGATGCGTGTTTAACGGTCAATGAAGAAACAGAGGCAGAAGGAGAAGTCGGTATTCAGGTTATCGGAGGCGGAAAATATGCCGTCTGCCTGCACAAGGGTCCGTATGAAGGGCTTGAGGCTACATACGCCGAGATTATGGGTAAATGGCTGCCCCAAAGCGGACAGGAACTTGGTGAAAACCCTTCTTTTGAGCTGTACCTGAACTCGCCGGATGCACCACCGGAAGAGTTGCTGACGGATTTATACATACCTCTGAAATAGTGAAAGGCCCGATGGATCACCATCGGGCCTTTTGCTTTTCCAATGATTCCGGCTAAAACTCCAGACTCTTTGGTGTCCTTGGGAACGGCATGACATCGCGGATGTTCGCAACACCCGTCACGAGCATGAGCATCCGCTCGAAACCCATGCCGAAACCGGCGTGCGGTACGGAACCGTATCGTCGTGAGTCGAGATACCACCAGTATTCTTCCTTATCGAGGCCAGCTTCATCCATGCGATTGACCAGCATGTCCATGCGCTCCTCGCGCTGGCTGCCGCCGATAAGCTCTCCGATGCGCGGAACAAGACAATCCATGGCGGCCACGGTCTTGTTGTCGTCATTCATGCGCATGTAGAACGGCTTGATGTCCTTGGGATAATCGTAAACGAACACGGGCTTTTTAAACTTCTCCTCACACAAAAAACGTTCGTGCTCGGTTTGCAGGTCCATGCCCCACTCCACCGGGTATTCAAAGTCCTTTTTCGCCTTCTTGAGAATATCAATGGCCTCGGTGTACGGCAATCGCTTAAACGGCTCCTTCAAGATATTCTCAAGGGTCGCCATGAGTGACTTGTCCACCCATTTGGCAAAAAGCTCCACGTCATCCGCGCAGTTCTCAAGGATATGGGCAATCAGGTACTTGATCATTTCCTCGCTCAGGTCCATGTCGTCGGCCAGATCGGCAAAGGCGATTTCCGGCTCGATCATCCAGAACTCCGCCACATGGCGCGGGGTATTGGAATTCTCGGCACGGAAGGTCGGGCCAAAGGTGTAGACGTCCCCCAAAGAGAGGCTGAACATCTCAATCGACAATTGCCCCGACACGGTCAACTGCGCCGGTTTACCGAAAAAATCGTTCTCGACAGGCTCTTTGGAGCCAGCATCAAGGCTGGTGACACGGAACATTTCGCCCGCGCCCTCGCAGTCGGAGCCGGTAATGATCGGCGTGTGAACGTAGAAGAAATCCTTGTCCGCAAAGAACTTGTGGACCGCCTGAGCAAGCTCTGACCGAATGCGAAACATCGCGCCGTACTTGTTGGTCCGAGGCCGCAAATGGGCGATACCGCGCAGGAATTCATCGCTGTGGCGTTTCTTCTGGAGCGGAAACGTCTCCTGATCGGCCTCACCGATGACTTCAAGGGTCTTGCCACGCACTTCCCATTTCTGCCCTTTGCCCGGAGACTCAACCAGCTCGCCAGTGATGGCGACGGCGGCCCCTGTGCCAACCCGCGCCAGAGCCGCTTCAATCTCAGGCGTGTGGTCAATAACAGCCTGGATGGTCTTGATGCCCGAGCCGTCATTGAGCTCCAGAAAAGAAAATCCCTTGTTGTCACGTTTGGTCCGCACCCACCCCTTGATGACTAGATCTATGTCCATTGAATCCGATACAGAACCATATACAACTAAGTTTTGTTTAATACCATAATCCAAATCAGAAAGGGATTCCGTCGTATTTCCTTCAAATTGCAAAATTTTGTATTTACTAAAATCTTTAGAATATTTCAGAATGGCTGCGTCAGC
>JAFLJW010000467.1 GCA_022712815.1 Pseudodesulfovibrio sp.
GCTTGAAAAGCAGCGTTGAAATCCGGTTCAAGGATGAGACCGTTTTCGCCCAAGGACCTGAATCAACCATTTCCCTTGATGAATTCGTTTACTCGACTGACACATCCACATCCAAACTACTCTTCAAAATGGGTACGGGAACATTCCGGTTCGTGACTGGTGAAATCGTCAAACAAAATCCAGACGGATTCAATCTGGAGACACCAATCACGACCATCGGCATCAGGGGAACTGAACTCTTTGCCGTGAATGAAGAAAAAGGAGAGGTAGTTGGCGTCACCAATCTTGGCCCCGGTCATGTAGTCGATGTCACGTCTCCAAAAGGCAAGGTATCCATCAACAAGGCTGGCCTCTCCACCAGGGTTGGCCCTGATGGTTCCATGTCCGCACCAGCCCCCACTCCCCCATCCGTGCAAAAGAGCGTCATGAAGGCTGCCCCGATGACCAGTCAGGGGGAACTCGGCGCAGCAGGAGATCAGAAAGATCTCAAACGCAAAGTTAAAGCCTTCAGACAACACATCGCCCACGAAAAGGGTGGCCTTGGCGACCTTGGTGACAAGCCGGACTATGGAAAACTCCACAAGATCTGCGCACAGGAAAGTGGTCAGGAAAATGCCGAGAACCAACGTGACGGCAAGGCATCTGATGCAGCCAGTCAAATAAGCGGCGGCGGTGATGGCGGCGGTGTCGGCGGCAGTGGTGGGGATCACGGCGGCCAAGGCGCAGGTCCAAACTAACATCCTCCAAAAGCAGACGACACAGAACAATGTTTAGCAACGAAAAAAGGATGACACCCATGAAAACGAGTTTCATGAAATATACCCTGCTTCTGACCATCGCCGTAACCATGCTGACCGGTTGTGTTATGACGGGCCAGATCTCCGAGCGGCAAGCTACCAAGGCGTATCTGCAAAAAGACTATGCCACCGCATTTTCCAAATACACCGATGCCACAACCGATGGCAATGCAGACGCACAGTATCACCTCGCCGTCATGTACGCCGAAGGTGAAGGGGTTGAAAAGGACCTGCCCAAGGCCGCAGAACTCCTGCAACAGGCCGTGGCTCAGGAGCATACGGATGCCCAACTCATGCTCGGTCTGTTCAACGTCTACGGAGATGGTGTCCCGACCAATCCCGCCAAGGGTGCGAAGCTCATCGCTCAAGCCGCCGAGGCCGAAAACGATGTTGCCATGTACTACCTCGGCAACCTCTACGCCGCAGGACTCGGGGTTAAAAAAGACATCCCCACAGCCCTGAACTGGATGAAAAAAGCTGAAGACAATGGATTCCCGGTCAAGGAAGAACTCCTGACCGAAGCAGGCCTTGAGGCCCTGTACGCGGATTAATCCCCTCTCCAAACAATAAAAGGGCCGCAGGAGTAAACTCTTGCGGCCCTTTTCATTTCAATACTTTCTCCGGGTCTGTCTACCTCTTCAAAAACTCCCTGAACGCCAGGGTGCAGGCATAAATATCCACCTTGGATGCCAGCTCGAACGGGGAATGCATGGAGAGCACCGGCACACCGACATCAATGACATCCATGCCGTAGACAGCCAGGAATTTGGCGACAGTTCCACCGCCGCCCACATCCACTTTACCCAGCTCGGACATGTGCCACGGGATATCCGCATCATCGAGAATGCGCCGCAGCCAGCCTATGTAATCGGGGTGCGCGTCATTGGCTCCCACCTTGCCACGATGACCGGTGAACTTATTGAAACACGGGCCATACCCCAAACGGGCGGCATTGAGCGGCTCATAAACATCCTTGTAATCCGGGTCCATGGCAGCGGACACATCCGCGGACAGGGCCGAGCCGTTCATGAATATTTTCGACAGCCGCGCACCCGGCTCCCAGGTCTCGGCCAGCTCTTCCATGCAATACTCGAAAAAATATGACTTCGCGCCTGTAGCACCCTCGGAGCCAATCTCTTCCTTGTCCCAAAAAAGCACTATCTGCGCGAATTCAGGCTCGGTCTCCTCAAGCAGGGCCTCAAGCCCGCAGAATACGCTGGACCGATCGTCCTGCCCGTACCCACCGATCATGGACTCATCCAGACCCACAAACCGCGCCGGACCTGCCGGGACAGCCTGCAACTCGGCACTGAAGAAATCAGACTCGTCAATGCCATACCTTTTATTCAATATTTCAAGAACCTTGAGCTTGACCGGAGCCTTGGCCTTGTCCTCGTCCTTGCCATTTGCCGCAGGAGATTGTCCGAAAACCAGGTTCAGCTTCTCCGCCTCAAAGGCATCATCGACCGTCTTGGCCGCTTCCTTGTGTGCCAGATGCGGCAACAGGTCGGTGATGGTAAAAACCGGGTCCTTGGGATTCTCACCGATGCAGATAGTGATTTCCTCGCCGCTCTTCCTGACCACCGTGCCATGCAGGGCAAGCGGAATGGTCAGCCATTGATACTTGCGGATGCCTCCGTAATAGTGAGTCTTGGCAAGACAAATATCCGTGTCCTCATAAAGCGGACGCTGCTTGAGGTCCAGCCGGGGGCTGTCAACGTGTGCACCGATGAGCCGGAATCCCTCGGACAGGGGACGCTTGCCCTTGCGTGCCAGAAAACAGGTCTTGTTCCGGTTGAACCGAAAGGCCTTCGGAGCCTTGAGATCATCCACGAAACCAGCTTTTTCCACCCGCTCGCGCACATAATCCATGACCAGCCGCTCTGTCTTGCACGTGCTCAAAAACTCCACGTAACGGTCGGCCAGCTTGTCCATTGCCTTCGTGTCTTTCTTGGAAGAATAGACTTCCCACGCGGATTTAAGTTCGTATTCGAGATTCTTTTTCTTGCTCATTGTATATCCTTATTTTCTGGTCAGCAGGGAAACAGCCTGTTTAAGGGCTGAAGCCGTCAGTTTGAGTTCGGTTGAAGCCAGAGTACGCGGATCGAGCAAAAAGGCATCATCCTCGATACGCGCCACAAGCGGCGGGTCGGTATCAAGCAGCGCACTCTTCAAGTCGCCCACGGAAATATTTTTCAAAACCACAGTCACCATGGTCCCGGGCAGGTCATATTCAGGGAAAGCCCCTCCACCCACACGGGAGAAACCCTTTTTTATCCCCACGGAAACCATATCGCCCAACTCAAGGCGGATGACATCGGCCAGACGCCGCGCCTTGCTCTTGAGTGCCTCCGGCGAGGCAGTGATCATCCGAAGTGTCGGCACCTTGTGACGCGCCTCGTCCATATCGAGATAGAGCCGCAACGTGGCCTCAAGTGCGGCCAGCGTCATCTTGTCGATACGCATGGCCCGGTTCACCGGATTACTCTTGATGCGATCAATGTATTCCTTGCGCCCCACAATAATACCAGCCTGCGGTCCGCCGAGCACCTTATCACCTGAGAAAGACACGACATCGGCACCCTGTGCCACTACCTGCTGCACAGTCGGTTCATCGGCAAGTCCCACGTCCTGAAGCGGATATAACGTGCCGCTCCCAAGGTCCTCGATAACCGGCAAGTCATACTTGTCGCCCAGTTCGCACAGTTCGGGCAGGCTCACTTCCTTGGTAAAACCGACCATGCGGAAATTTGAAGTATGGACCCGCATCAGTGCGCCGGTATTGTCGCCAATGGCATTCTCATAATCATGGGCGTGTGTCCGATTGGTCGCCCCGACTTCCTTGAGAATCGCACCGGACTTGCTCATGACATCCGGGATGCGAAACGAACCACCGATCTCAACGAGCTGGCCGCGTGAAACAATGACCTCTTTGCCCTTGGCAAAGGTCTCCAACATGATGAACACGGCGGCAGCATTGTTATTGACGACCAGAGCGGCCTCGGCCCCCGTGATGTCGCACAGGAGTTTCTCCACATGACTATACCGGCTGCCACGCCGCCCGGTGGAAAGATCAAACTCGCAATTGGAATAATGTCCGCACGCTTCGGCAACCGCTGCAATGGCCGACTTGGCAAGCAGTGAGCGGCCCAGATTGGTATGGATGACCACGCCGGTCGCGTTCAGTACCCGCCTGAAATGAGGACGGGACTGCGACCGGACATAGGCCATGAGCCGAGGCAGAAGTGCCTCCAGTGAAAGCTGCTCCTCTTCCGTAATCGCACCGGAACGAATTTCTTCACGGCATATGTCGAGAAACTCATTTCCCAGATTTTTCACCAGCAAACGCGGAAGGTCGGCGATATCCCTGTCTACTTCCAGTGCGGCCAGCAACTGGTCCATGGAAGGCAGGTTTCTAAAAAGCATACTCATATACATCCCAAGGACTAAGGGGTCAGGAATTGTGGATAAATCTCATAAAACTCAGCCAACAAGTACAAAGAACCGCAGATCAGAACCGGTCCCGGAATATCACGACACGCATTGAGCGCGGCAGCCATGGAATCCACAGCCTGAGCGCGTTCACCCAACACGGCGGCCAGATTTCCGGCATCCCCTGCCCGCTCGTTCACCATGGCCGGAACAACTATGGGCCCAGCGGTCAAATCCCTGAGCAACGTCGCCATAAGCTTGATATCCTTATTACTCAGACAGGCAAAAATCATACTACCGGGCCTGATATCCTCTGCCACAAGGGCGGCCTTCAAGGCGGTAAGGGCATGACTATTATGCGCACCATCAAGTATCATAGCCTGCCCGTCAATCTCGACCTGCTGCATCCGCCCCGGCAAAAAGGCTGATTCCAGCCCGAATTTCTCAAGCCGCATCTCGCTCCTGATGCCGATGCTGGCAGCGTGCCACCTCCACCCGGCCAAAGCAACCCGCGCGTTGGTCGTCTGGTAAATACCTCTGAGTCCAAGCCGAATACCCTGCACCGAATCCGCCACATCCACAGAATAGACGAACCTCGCGCCAACTTCACTGGCCCGGTTTTCCAACTCTGCCATGACCTCGCCTTCTTGTGGCCCGGTCACAACAGTGCTGCCCTCACGCATGGCTCCGGCCTTGTCACGCGCAATGTCTTTCAAGGTCGGACCAAGCTCTTTCTCATGATCCATGCCTATGGGCGTATACAGGGTCAGCCCCGGTGCAAAAACATTGGTAGCGTCATATTTACCTCCGAGTCCAGCCTCCATGATGGCAAGATCAACCCCTTCCCGTTCAAAGGCAAGCATGGCGATACAGGTCTGAAACTCGAAATATGTCAGGTCATTGCCGCCGGGAGTCGAAAGCACCTCATTGGCCAGCTCAACCCAGGTAGGCCGAGGCAACATTGCCCGGTTCACTTGCACCCGTTCACGAGGCGTAGCAAAATGTGGTGAGGTAAAAAGCCCTGTTTTCAAACCATGGGCGCGGGCAATGGACCCGAAAAAAACAGCAGTCGAGCCTTTCCCGTTGGTGCCGACGATATGAAGCACCGGAATATCCGGCACCCCACGCGCCTCCCAAAAAGCTTCCATGCGGCCAAGAGTCAGGTCCATATGGAACAGACCCAGTCTCTCCATGTATATGGCAAGTTCAGTATAATCTTTGATATGTGTCACAAGGACAGTTCTATCAGGAAACGAGCCGGGATGAAACACCCTCCAACCACATACAAATTTAGCACGAATAGCCTGCGTTTATCCTTGACCACACCCCCAGCCTCCATTAGTAAGACCACCAGTGCGCCAGTAGCTCAGTTGGATAGAGCATCGGCCTTCTAAGCCGACGGCCGGGGGTTCGAATCCTCCCTGGCGCACCACTTCCAGAACAGAAGCCACACGTAGCATTGCCGCAAAGCAACGCCGCGTGTGGTTTTTGACTGGCAGGGTTGTGGAACGGCAACCATTTTTCCTAGTCCCAAGCTTCTTATCCTGCAAACGCTTATAAGGAGCTAAATCATGACTAGCGTTACCCCTACAGATGCTTGGGATTTCTACTTGGAGAACAGAGGATCGAAATTGGCTGGCCGAAAGACTGATGAGTCGAGATGGCAACTTCATGTTGACCCTTACGTGGGAGATGTTCCCTTTCCTGAGATAAGAGCCATGAATATTTTGAGGTGGCGAAGAAAGCTTGAGACTAAAGGACTGAGTCCGCAGACCGTGAAGCACTGCATGGGGTTGCTTAGGCGAGTTGCTAGATTTGCCAGCAAATGGGACTACTATACTGGCCCGATCCCACATTTTGAGTTGCCTACGGTCCACAATACGCGCACCCGCATCCTCTCCCCAGGGGAAGGAAAGGTTTTGCTTGATGAGCTGTCTCGTAGATCGCGCTTGTGGCATAATATCTGTCTATTTGCCTTAAATACGGGTTTACGTGCTAACGAAATTTTTACTTTACGCAAATTTAATATATCCTCTGATCTAGAGTTTGTCTACATAATAGACCAGCGGCCAGGGATAAGCAAAACAGTGTCCAGGGCATTGCCCTTAAATGCCTCAGCCCAAGGTGTAGCTCAACAGTATCTGGCCGAGGGCAAGGGGCAAGCACTGTTTCAATACCCAAATGACCGCTCAATCTCCGCTGTGAGCTCATCATTTGAACGAGCCGTAAGAGCATGTCGCTTCAATATTGGTGTTAAAGATCGTTTGCAACGGGTGGTCTTTCACACCTTACGGCATACGTTCGCTTCCCGTCTTGTTCAGAATGGAGTCAGCCTACAAATCGTATGTGACCTGTTGGGGCATAAGAGTCTTAAAACGACCATGAGGTATGCTAAGCTGGATATGTCGCAGACACAGGGGGCAGTGAGGCTTCTTGATCATATTTAAGAGGTTGCCAAGTTGGGTCAGGATTGCTGGAGTCATAATCACGGAGAGGGGGGTATTTGTGTTTTGCCTGTGGATATAATCT
>JAFLJW010000097.1 GCA_022712815.1 Pseudodesulfovibrio sp.
CCTTTGGGAAAAGGAGGTTTTCCTCCCCTTCCCCAGACCCCATCCCCTCCTTTCCGCTAAACCTTTTATAGCGCTTCGCGCGGATACCGAGGGGAGTTAAGTGATGCTATTTATTTCTACTTTCTACCAATCTGTTAATTCCAATCAAAATTCAAAAAGGTTACAGAACGTCGCCATCCATTTTTTACAAATCCCTTTGTCTCACAGGCGGCGTTGGTTCCGTTTGGAAGAAATCGCTTAAACAGCTTATTTACGCTGTCGAAGCTGTTTAAGCGATTTCTTCCAAACAACTCAGGGATGCAAGGGACACGTCCCTTGCCCGCCGGAGGCCAACCAAAACGAACCTAACCAAACTCGCACATCGCACATTACGAAGCCTCCCTATCCGGGAAAAACAGCCGCACTCTCATGCCTTCATCTGACTGGGAATCAAGGGTGACCTTGCCTTTATGAGCGATCATTATGTTTTGAACGATGGCGAGGCCGAGTCCTGTGCCGGTTTTTTTACCAGTGACAAACGGCTTGAACACATCGCCTTTGAGGTCCGGGTCCATGCCGGGTCCATCGTCGGTCACGGTGATCCAGATGCCGTTATCACCGCGCTCAGAGGTCAGCCGGATATGGCCGGGTTTGCCGCAGTCTCCGCAAGCGGAGATGGCATCAAGGCTGTTGGAAATCAGATTGAGCAGCACCTGCCGAAGTGCGTCCTGATCGGCGAACACGGGTTCGAGACCAAAGCTGAATTCCGGCTCGGTCCGCTTGTTCTCGAAATCGAAACGCATGAGTTGCTTCAGGCTCTCGCCGACCTGGGCCAGATCGGTCTCCACCGGGTCGAGCTGGCGGGGCTTGGCAAGGTACAACAGATCGGTGACCACCCGATTGAGGCGGTCTGCCTCCTGAACCATGGTGGTGGCGTATTGATCGAGCGGGGCCTGCCCCTTGAGCTTGGTGGCAAAGAGTTGGGCGAACCCGCGCAAGGCACTGAGCGGATTGCGGACCTCGTGAGCCACGCCTGCGGCCAGCGAGCCAATGGCTGCCAGCCGCTTGGCCTCGTTCAGGTCTTCTTCCAAGGACCTGATCTGGGTACGGTCACGGATGAGCACAAGCCGCTGGCCGAGTTCCGGGGCAGCGGCCTCATCATGTTTCTGGAACGGCAGAGAAAGAATTTCGAGCTGGCGGCCCTGATAGTCGAACTGCTCCCATTCGTGGGGTGTGACGCAGGCGGTTTCACCGGCCTTGCGACCAAAGGCGAAATCGCACCAGTTGGCACCGATAATTTCCGGCGCACCTTCATCCCCTTCCGGGGCGAGCATTTTCTTGGCCGAGGGATTGGCTGCCATGACTTCGCCGGTCTCATCCAGAGTGACAAGACCATCTGGCATGTTATCGAGCAATTTGTTTTGGAAACGTTCCAGACGAACCAGCTTGCGGCTGGCTCCCCTGCGTTTGAGATAGGCAAACGCCAGCAACCAAAGCACTATGGCGGCCAAAAAGACATAACCGGTCTGATAGGTGGCTGCCCGGCGATATTGCCGGAACTGGGCCAGATGCTTTTCGGCATTGAGACCAACCACCAGGAATACGGCTGGCCCACCAGGCTCTCTTCGGCCCTGATTTCGGCCCGGACTCTGGCCCATGTGCCTCATACCCGGCCTCGGTCCCGGATCGGGTGCAGGCTTACCGGAAATCAGCGCGGACATGCCGGGCCGGGTCCTGATCCCGGATATCAGCACTGATTTTTTCCCGATCTCGGCCATGACATGCCAGACACGCCCCGGCTCGATGTCCCCGGTAACAGACACGGGCAAGGTGATGGTAGGTGTGTCGTCACCCTTTTCCGATGTCACCAGCGGTTTGCCGGTCTCATCGTAGAGGGTGATGAAAACGATATCCTCGGAACTGGCGAGTTCGGTAAAGAGTTCCTCGGCCATGTTTGAAAAAAACGGAGTCACCTGCGGATTCATATGCAGGGAACGCATGATCCGCAAAAGATTTGTGTCCACCCCGCGCAGTATGGAGCTGCCGGTCAGGATCATGTGGTCTTCCACTATCTGTCGCTGATGCGCGATGGAACGCCACGTCAGATAGAGACTGCCCAGCCCCAAAACGATGAGTGCCAGGACCAGGGCAACCAAAGGCCCTTTTTCTTTTCCGCTGGAATGGACTTCCATTGATGGTTACTCCGCCCGCAAGGTGCTGTAGACCTCATGGGGATTGATGCTGTTTTTCCTGCCTATATCCCTCATGGTCATAGCGGCTTTGGCATGGATGGATTTCTTTTCCAGCCGGGCGATGGCTTCGTCAACGGGCAGGCCGTAACTCTTGCAAACATCTTTCAGGGTCAGCTTGCCGATTCCCTCAGGCGGACTGGAAGGCATGGCGGCAAAAGGATCGTTGACCAGAGCTGTACGAATGTCATTGTACACCTGCTGGGGGCTGACACCCTTTATGCGGGCAATCTCACGAATTTCGGTTTCAAGCGTAATGGATGCATCGTACCCGGCTTTATGAAGAGCCACCAGAGCTTCTTTTGCATCAAAACCAAGGAATCCGCAGAACTTCTTGAGCGGACTGAGTTCGGCATGGCCGTAAGGCGGATTGCCGTAGACTTCCATAGCGTCATCCTTGATGGAAGCACCAAAATCAAGCACCTGCTGCATGGGCGGCAGGCCGAACAGAGTGCCGACAGTCACGAACAGGGTGATAATAGTGCTGATAATCATGGGTTTGGTCATGACGATAAGCTCACGCGCCTGATTTTTCATGTAGGCCATCATGGGCTTCCAATTCAGCCAGACATGGATCAGCGAAACCACGATGAACAGGGTACCAACGGTGATGTGAATGTCGCCCCACTGGTCCTTGGACAATCCCATGAAATGCCAATCGGCCCAGTAGGCCACGCGGCCATGAGGCACAATGTACAAAATCACGCTGGTGACCAGTGTGACTATGAAGGAAAGAAAACTTGTCAGGGATGCAATTTTACGCAGCATGAGGAACTCCATTTTCTAGACGCAATCTCCCATTACGGACCTCGCCTACGCGTTACATGCTCAGTTGTCAGAAGTGTATTATTTATCAAGACAACGGGACGGCATTCCCCATGAATGACCGCCCCGTATGTATCCTGTTTTCCGGGGTTAACGGAAATTCATTTTCTAGAACATGTGGCCTTGACTGCGTCCGCCGCCGGGACCGCGTCTGCCGTGTCCATTGCCACCGAAACGGGAATCCTGCCCATAGGCCGAGCAAGGGCCGTATCCTGCGGCAATGCCGGTCTCCTTGACCAGTTCATCGGACATGGTCTTGCGCAGGTTCAGCATCTGAGTACGGGTATTGCTGATGTCAGCGGTCAGCGAGCCGATCTTCTTTTCGTCAGCATTGCCGCCGTTCACCATGGCCTGAAGAGTGGACTGCTTGGTCCACATCCTATTGCGGAGTTCGGTGAACTGTGCATCGTACTTCTCGTAAATCTTTTCAACCGCAGCCTGCTTCTCAGGGGTCAGTTGGCTGTAAGCACTTTTTGCGCCATAACCGGGACCGCCGCGTCCGTAGCCGGGACCGGCAAAGGACAATGCTGCCATTGTCAGAACCATGGCCGCCGCCAAAGCTGTGATAGTGATGTTTCTAGTCATGTCGTTGCCTCCATAAAGGTTTTAATATGCAATCAGGAAGAAGAGAGTGTGTGTTCTTCTGCCTTCATAGAAGCATTTGCCATGCCAACAACATAACTACCTGTATTACAAGTAGTATCTGTATTTCAAAGAGCAAAACATCCAGGCCTTCGTGCAATAAACTGCACACATATTTGCACAACATGTGTAAAAAGTGCAAGGGAAACAGTCTTGACCTAATCGCTGTTTTTGCCCGAAAATACGTCCCGGGCTTGCGACAGCAACTGCTTTTTCCATTGCGACACACGGTTGGGATGCACCTGATATTGTGCCGCCAATTCAGCCAAAATATTCACGCCCCGACAGCTTCCAAAGCAACCTTGGCCTTGAACTGATCTGAAAACTTCCTGCGTTTCTTGCCCGTCTGCATCCTCCTTTAGAGGTCATTTTAGGATGCAAATTCCACCTTAACAAGTGGTCCGAATTCCGAAGTGAAGCGCAAAGCATGGAAAAGCCCCGAAAGACGAAAGTCTCCGGGGCTTTGTATTATTAGGTGGGAAGGATCTACTTGGCGGCTTCGCGAGCAGCGTTGAGCCAACCATTCCACTTGTCCTGGTTGTTGGCGACCCACTCATCAACATGCTTGGCGATATCCTTGTCGGACTTTTCGCCTTCGTTCATGCGGGTATTCTGCGCACTGACATCGCCGATGGAAAGCTTGAGGCTTTTCAGGAATGTGGCGGCAGCCGGATTCTTTTCAAGGAACTTCTTGTTGGCAACGACGGTAATGTCATAGACCATGAAACCGTTACGCAAGGGGTCGGAGACCGCACCGGCTACGCCGGAAACTTCACCGGCAGTGTCACCCTTGGCCGGGACGTTGATCCACATCACATCCTTGCCGGGTTGGAACTTAAAGACGGTCCAGTTAGGAGTCCAGGTGTAGAAGAAAACCGGCTTGCCGGCCTTGTACGCGCCAAGGGCGGAAGCCATGCCAGCTTCATAGGCGGCCTTGACCTGGTTGATGTGGTCAGTCAGTCCATACACCTTCATGTGTTCAGTGATGACCTTTTCACAACCCCAGCCCGGAGGGCACGCGATGAGGTCAGCCTTGCCGTCGCCATTCTGGTCGAACGCTTTCTTCACCTCGGCACGCTTGAAATCGTCCAGAGACTTGATGCCGAATTTTTCCACTTCTTTTTTGGAGACGAGGTAGCCCTGCATACCGCCAGCCTTGATGATCGGATCAAGGATCACTGCCTTTTTCTCGAAGTTCTTGGGCAGCTGTTCATTGTGCAACGGAAAGTTGCCGTTGCACCAGTAGTCGATATCGCCCAGATAAATGGACTTGTAGGCAATGGGATTTTGCAGGTTCTTGGTCTTTTTCACGTCATAGCCCAACTCTTCCAAGCCACGCCGGGCCAATGCTTCCTGGAAAAATCCGGTACTCCAGGTGGCACGTGCAGGGCGCAGAGTGACGCCCTCACCGGGCTTGGCATTCATGGCCAGTGCGGACGACACGATAAGGATTGCAAGGATGACCGGGAGAGTTAATTTCAACAGTTTCATGGAACCTCCTCAGATTCTTTATTTAATTATTTTTTTTTGAGCCAGGGATTGTGTGATTCGGTCTAGGACGATGGCCATGAGAACAATACCAACACCGCCGACAACCGCACGGCCGATGTCCAGGGTATTCAAACCGAGAATGACCGGCGACCCAAGACCACCCGCACCGATGAGGGCCGCAATGACGACCATGGACAAAGCCATCATGATAGTCTGATTGAGACCAGCCAAGATGGTTGGCAGAGCCAGGGGGATCTGTACCTTGGTCAGCACTTGCCATCGGGTCGCGCCAAAGGCCTGAGCCGCTTCTACCAGCTCTGGATGGACACCCCGGATGCCGAGGCTCGTGAGACGGATGATGGGCGGCAAGGCAAAGATGATGGTTGCCAGGACGCCCGCCACATTGCCCACCGAAAAGAGCATGACAATGGGAACGAGGTAGACGAAAGCCGGGGTGGTCTGCATGGCGTCAAGAACAGGCCGCAAACCAATTTCAAACCGGTCACTGCGCCCGGCCATGATGCCGAGCGGAATGCCGAACAGGGCGCAAACGATTACCGAGGACAGGACCATGGCCAGAGTAATCATGGTGTCTTCCCACAGGCCGAGAAAGCCGATCACAAGCATAGCCACAAGGGAAAAGGCTGCCAATCGTTTGCCTGAGGATCGCCAGGCGACAAGGCAGATCATAATTATGATTATGGCCGGATGGAGTGTGTTCAAGCCCTGCTCAAAACCGTTCAGCATTTGTTCCACAGGCCACTTGAGCGTTTGGAAAAACTCGCGATGATTGTCCACCAGCCATTCGATGAAGACGGTAACCCATGCATCCAGAGGGATGATTGCTTCTTCAAACATTATTGTTCGCCTCCTTCGCCTTGATTGGCGTCTTCCGTGCGGTGCAATGTCCTCAAGAAGCGGTTTTGGGAAACCACGCCCTTGTACACGCCATCTGCATCGACCACCGGTACCGGCCACGAGCTGGTTGCGACCATCGGCAGGATGTCTTGCATGGACTCATCAAAGTTCACCGGGTCAGCTTCTTCCAGAAATGCCTGGCTGAGGGGTTTGTCTGGCAAACCCTTTTCAAGGGCATTCCTGACACCTTCAGATGAAACCACGCCAAGGAATCGACGCTTGGCATCAAGGACATATCCGTGTTCGCGCTCGCTACCGCTCAGTATTTCATGAGTCGTCCGCAAACTGCCGGCCTTGGTAACGATAATGGTTGGATGCGTGTCTCGAACGATATCGCCTGCGCTGATGACATTGGTCGGGTCAACACCACGGAAGAATGCCCGCACATAGTCGTTGGCCGGGTTTTGCAGGATATCGTCCGGCGTCCCCACCTGTATGACATGGCCGCCCTCCATGATGGCGATCCGGTCGCCGATGCGAAGGGCCTCATCGAGATCATGGGAAATGAAAACGATGGTCCGCTGGTGTTCTTCCTGCAGTTTGAGCAATTCATCCTGCATCTCGGTACGAATGAGTGGATCCAGAGCTGAGAACGCTTCGTCCATAAGTAAAATTTCAGGGTCAACAGCCAAACCACGGGCTAACCCGACACGCTGCTGCATGCCGCCGCTGAGTTGGTCTGGGTATAAGTCTTCCCACCCGGCCAGGCCGACCTGTTCCAGGGTTTCCCGTGCCCGCTGACACCGCTTTTCCTTGTCCACGCCAGCCAGCTCAAGTCCGAAGGCGGCATTGTCCAGCACGGTCTGATGGGGCATGAGCGCGAAGGACTGGAAAACCATGCTCATATTATGCAACCGGAATTTGACCAACTCGCTGTCGCTCATGGCCGTTACGTCCTGGCCGTCCACGATGACTCGGCCAGATGTCGGCTCAATGAGCCGATTAAGCAGTCGGACGATAGTGGACTTGCCCGATCCCGATAATCCCATGATGACGAATATCTCGCCCGTTTCAATAGTAAAAGAGGCATTGGCCACACCAACAGTCATGCCGGTTTTTTCCAAAACGGCCTGCTTGTCATGCCCATCCTTGAGCATTTTCATGCCGTCTTTAGGTTTATTCCCGAATATTTTATAAAGATTTTCGACGCGGATTGTTCCCATGATCTCTCCGATAAATGTGACAATAACCCCCTCTCGCCTTTGGCGAAAGGGGTGGCAAAACAGAAATAATAAAAGTAATTCGGTCAATGGAACACGGTCACGAAGTCCGCAGGGAGTTGTCTCCCTAGGCACTCCATGGATGGGAGAATTTTCAGACCTGATATGACACTTTGTGGTAAAGGCATAAGAGCGCGCGTTGTGTGTACTACACGGCGGCACAGAATAACTTCCTGTTTAATCAATTGATATTATTTATTAATTTTACACTACACGAATGACCTGCTCTTGTCAAAAATCCGTTTTGGGATTCCCGACAAAGGTCAAAAAAAGAAAATTCCAATGCGAGGTGAAACTGAATATATTCTTATTTCTCCCCCCGGCCCATGTCCGCAAAATGCACGCAAATATGCGTACCTTTTTAGGCAGTTTTCGACAGTTTCCAAAAGAAACCAAGCCGATAACAAGTTCAATAAGATACATATTTTCAGGCAAATAGAATAACACAATTCAAATCACGCCAACAAATTCGTAACCAGTAGGCCGTCGGTTCAACTCCGATTCTTGGCTCCAGGAAAATAAAAAAAATCAACAACTTAGAACAGACTAAGAATGTGTTGAATTCCTTTATTTGTTCTTGGTATACATCCTAGTATACATTTGGGGTGCAGATTCATATACTAGGGATTGTTGGCAATCAGGATTTGAAACGTCGATTCCCATAGACGTATCACTGGGTGATCCGCACAGGGAACCTCGTGCCTTCAGCCGAGAGAGCACTTTAAACCGGGAGAAACCCAAATGCCTATTTATGAATATAAATGTAATGATTGTGATAATGAATTCGAGGAGCTTGTCTTCTCTCAAGACGAGCTTCCGCCTTGCCCAAAGTGCCAGTCAAAGAAAGTCGAGAAGCTGATGAGTGCCTGCGCGGTGCAGACCGAAGGAAGTGGAGGCGGTATGCCGGACTTCGGCCCCATGCCCTCTGCTGGCTGCGGGAGCGGTGGCGGTGGCTGAGGAATCTGATAACGACCCCGGACAGGGGTTTCCCATGCGACAATATCCCCGGCAGGTGCCAGCATCCCGTTTCTTTTCATATAAACAAATGATAGATAACCATTTCCATCACACACAAATCCAACCGTTCAAGGAATGACAATGTCCGACAGATTGCCCTGGCCTGAGTATTTCATGCGCATCGCCCATCTCGTGGCCCAGCGTTCCACCTGTACCCGCCGCGCCGTGGGCGCCATTGCCGTGCGCGACAAGCGTATTCTCGCCACCGGGTACAACGGCGTTCCCATGAAAATCGCCCATTGCGAAGTGGTGGGATGTATCCGCGACAAGCTCAACATCCCGTCCGGCGAGCGCCATGAACTGTGCCGCGGACTGCACGCGGAACAAAATGTCATCATCCAGGCCGCCACTCACAGTCTGAATCTCAAGGGGTGCGATATCTACTGCACCACCAAGCCGTGCATCCTGTGCACCAAGATGCTCATCAACTGCGAAGTGCAGAACATCTATTATGCCCAGGACTATCCCGATAAATTATCCGAAGAAATGCTCGAAGAAGCCGGAGTGAATTATGTGTTCATGGAAGGGAACTTTATCTAGCAAAGAGAGTTTCATGGCCCGGGCCGTGCAACTTGCCTGCCTGGGCCGGGGAGCAACCGCGCCCAATCCCTGCGTGGGAGCCGTGCTCGTTGATAACGGTCAGATCGTGGCCGAGGGATGGCACACCGGATACGGGCAGCTCCACGCCGAGCGCGAATGTCTGGCCGATGCCCAAAGCAAGGGTATCAATCCCAAGGGCCTGACCATGTACGTCACCCTTGAGCCGTGCAATCACCATGGCAAGACTTCACCCTGCACCGAGGCACTTATCAAGGCCGAAGTGGGCAAAGTGGTGGTCGGTACCCGCGACCCCAACCTGGTGGCTTCCGGCGGCGTGGAAAAGCTTGAAACCCACGGTACCGAAGTGGTGGTCGGTGTTCTTGAGGAAGAATGCAAGGACCTCATTGCCGACTTTCTGCTCTGGCAGACCTCCCACTCGACCTACAATATCATCAAGATGGCCGCCACCCTTGACGGTAAAATCGCTTCGCGCTTCCGCATACCGGAACCGGTTTCCGGCCCGGAATCGTTTGCCCGCGTCCATGAACTGCGCGGGCAGGTCGGCGCAGTGGTCATCGGCGGCGGTACTTTCTACGCCGATAATCCCAGCCTGACCTGCCGCATGGACAGGCTGCCCCGTGGTTTCATCCAGCCCTTTGCCGTGGTGGTCACCTCCCGGTTGCCGGAAAAACCCACGGACTTCGCCCTGCTGCGCGAACGCCCGGAACGCACAATTTTCATGACAACGGAAGCCGCAGCCCGCAGCCCGGAAGCAGATATACTGCGCCAGCGAGGCACCAGTGTCTGGCCGCTGCCCGGCTGTTCCGACTGCCTGAATCTGTCCACCGGATTCGAGCGGCTCAGATATGATCTCGGCTGTCACTACACCCTGTGTGAAGGCGGCGGCAGATTCGCCATGCACCTCATCGCTCAGGGCCTTGCCGACGAGATCGTTCATTTCGTCACCCCGCGCATCCTCGGTGATGACGCTGCCCCTGCCGCCTACTCAGGCCGCACCGAGGTCCCCATGGCAGAGGCCATGAACTTTCGTATTATCCGCATGGAACCGACAGGGACGGACATCATGCTGACCATGCGGCCAAGGTAGATCGGTTTTGAAAGAGTAAAGAAACAGGCTTGGAAACATTTTCTTCAGGGGCGATTTATTATCAAATCAGGCATGGTATTCTCCTAATCTGCAAACTCTATCGGATCGCTTGCCTTTTATTCAGTTCCGCAAGAGCAATAACCATTGCGCCGTCAAACCACTCCCTGAATCTGGGTTTTATTTTTTCCATGTCTTCACCGGCTGTGAAATTGAACGCACTTTGGGTGAGTACTTTTTTATTTTCATAACTTCTGTACTCCTCATTAGCAGCGGCAGTTGGTACCATCCCAAGCCTAAAATCTATAGGATTAAGACTGGATACCTTTCTTGTTCTGATAAAAATTGACCAGATACCAGACACGACGCTGAAGACTTTATTTTTCCCATCAATCGGCATCGCAGAAAAAACAACTTCGTCAACCTGTGCCTCAGTAATGACAATTTTTGCAGATTCTGCACGCACTGCTTTTGTTTGGAGGTCTTTTCTATGAGCATTAAGCTTTTTGAAAGCCGTCAAAGCTTTTGTATCATTACCGGTACGTGTGGATGCGCTATATTCGTGAGAAATATCTTTCAATTGTTTGTCGATTTTTACAGCATGAGGGCTCAAAAGTGTCTCTGCATACCTCATCAATTCAACTGCATTTTTATTCAACAAAGTCGCACGCCCTGCCAAAAATTCCCTTTCTTTGAAATTACCGGAATACAGGTCAAGCGGCTCCTGATTTTGGGCATGCACAATATTGGCAAGGTCAATAGCCTTGTATGTCAACCTCTCTTGTACAGCAGCAAAGTCTTCCACCAAAGAAATAAGGTCGCCTTGATCTGCTGATTTGAGTGCATTTATATAATCATTACGCTTTTCGCGTTTGACTACCAGCGGAAAAAGTCCAGCTTTGATGAATACGAATGAAGCCAAAGCGCGAGCCACACGGCCATTGCCATCTTGGAATGGATGAATGAGTACGAACCGATGATGAAGCCATGCGGCCAGTACTTCTGGTGGGACCGGTCCGGTGCTTTGTTCCGCATTTTTTTGATACCAAGCAACAAGATTATCCATCTCTGAGTCAACTTGCTCCGGCGGGCAATAATGAAAAACAGTTCCATCGGGTTGGGTCGGATTGTTGGGCAGTTTTTTCCAATCCCCTTTTATCAACGGAATTTTGACAGCTTTGCCACACTGATCCCTGCCCGGAGCTACATCTTGATGACGCGTCAGCAAGGCATGCAACTCCTTGATGTATGAGGTGGACAATTTTCGTTCGCTCTTTACAAATGAAAATACCCAGTCGAGTGCATCCATCTGGTCTTCAAGGATAGCGTAAAGTTCCTCTTCATCCAAGTCGCTTTCACCATGAGCCACCAATCCGGCCTTGAACCCTTGCTCAACCAGAGTTTCCGTGGTTCCCCTCGTCAACTTGTATACGCCTTCAATGATGCCGGTTTCAATGCTCCACTGGCGAGCCAGCCTTTCATTGAATTCCTTCATTTCATCACTGTCCTCGGACAAAGCGGCTCTTATTTCCCGCCATTCTGCGACTGCGACAACGAGCGCGTCAAAACCAAGATTTTGCCAATCTTCCAATTGTGTTATCGGTTCGTATCCATCACGCACGGCATTTCTCCTCAACCCTATGAGTCTCATTCTATTAGTGAATACATTGCTACACATACGGTGGTGACACGTCAATAATGAGCCATCTAATTAAGGTCATTGCAGTGGATTTACAGGTTGAGGCCTTGGCACACATCGAGGAAAAGATGGAGATGGCCGGACTGAACCGTGTTGTCGAAACATGGAAGTGTGAAGCAGATGACATCGGGAAATTACCGCAAGTAGATTTTGCCATGTCTTTCTAAATGGCCCATGAAGTTCATGATATCGTTGTGTTTTTCTCCCGAAGAGCTCAATGTGTGAAGCTCGATAGCGCTCTACTTTTGGCCGAACCGTCCTTCCATGTTTCCCGAACTAATTTTGACCGCGAAGTGCGCTCTGCATCAAATGCCGACTTTGAAACAGGCACAGCCTCGCCTGTCCGGTTCAGTCATGTCGCACTCCTGAAGAAAGCTTGATGAATACGTACAAGGAAGATACTTTCGTTGTGGAGTAAAACACATGAGCAGCGACAAGAATATACACATCCCCCAGCAGTCCCGGAGCATAGAGAAGAAAAAACGCATTATGGATACGGCCATGGTCATGTTCTCCGAGCGGGGATTTCAGGGGACCAATGCCAAGGTAATAGCCTTGAGTGCAGAGGTGTCGATCGGCACCTTCTAATGCGTATTACAAAGACAAGAAGGAGTTGCTAATGGACATCCTCAGGCAGCATACAGAGGATGTCGATCAATCCGTTTTTCAGGAACTGGAAAAGTAGATCCGGGCCGGAGCCTCTGGCAGGGAGATCATACGCCACGCAGTGAAGATGAACCACACGACCCACCATCACTCTCCGGGATTGCTACGCACCATGCTTGCCATGCGCTACACGGACAAAGACATCGCCCGACTCGACGATGTTTAAACAGAAATCATGATCGACAAACTCTCCATACTTTTCGAGGCAATGACAGACCGTCTTCGCGTTACCGACATGGAAGTCGCTGCCCGGATCGTGGTCAATGCATTCGAGGAGACCATGCACTCCGTTGCCGTCTTTGACCCAAAGATTGAGCAGGACCGCCTGTTCGAAACCCTGACCGACATGGTCGCTACCTATCTGTTTAAGGCCCCAGACAAAAAAACATGAACTTTCGCATTATCCGCATGGAACCGACAGGGTCGGACATCATGCTGACCATGCTACCAAAGTAATTTTACCCCATAAAGTAATCCGAGGTGGACCATACCCCCAGAGTTCTGATACAGTGCTGGTATCTGTAGGAAGTGCAACCATGCAACAATAAAAAAGAAAAGCATGATTACCGCCAAGTACCGCAAACATATTTTTCTTTTCATTCTGGCGACATGTCTCTTGTGGGCATGCACTTCACCCTCGGTTCACGCCCAGTCGTTTGAAGATCTCACCTACCTGACCGAAGAATACTACCCCTTCAACTATACCGAACGTGGAATCGTGAAAGGCATCTCTGCCGACCTTCTCCGCATGATCTGGGATGAACTTGGCGTTGCCCATCAAACTATCGAGGCAATACCCTGGGCCAGGGCATACGACAGCCTCCGGCACACCCCCCTTACTGTCCTGTTTTCCATGGCCAGGACTGAAGAACGCGAAGGCATGTTCAAGTGGGCCGGTCCCATATATGTCGGTCGTTTCGTGCTCATCGCCAAGAAGGAAAAGAAAATCTCCCTTACAAATCTGGACGATCTCGCGGGCTACAGCGTGGGAACCTTGCGCAAAGACATTTCGGACACCATTCTGGAAAAATACAAGAAAATAGCCACAATCGATGCCGTGGCCGACATGGAGCAAAACATCAAAAAACTCCTGAGTGACCGGTTGGATATGGTGGCCTATGAAGAACACGCGTGGCATAAGATAATCACAAGACTCAAGCTGCTTCCAAATGATTTTGAAACGGTCTATGTTCTGCACGAAACACCTATCTATTACGCCTTCCACAAGGAAACCTCATCCGAACTCGTCTGCATATTTCAATACGCTCTGAATGAGATCAAGGCCAGACCGGCATACCAGCAGTTGCTGGATAAATACCTTGACTAATTTACTTAAAATAAATTCCCGGTCCAATTTTTCCCCGGAACAAGCAGGCGGCAGACTACTTGCCAGCCTTGCCGGTTGCACCGGCAGTGAAATTGACCTTGGACGACCGTATCAACTTGTTTTTACCCAGTTCACCCTTGTCTCTCACTCGCTTTCGGAGTAGAACTCTTTAAAGTCTTGAAAAGTTCTAGACTTCAAGCGGTCACAGTCCGTCCTTTTTTGAAACGATGGAGCCGATTGGTGAAGAGATGCTGAAGCAACGCGTTTTTGCGGGAATTCCCGACGTTCTGGACGAGCAGAAATTCGCCCATGGCGGTAATTTGCGGCGCATGGCAGAGCTGGCCGGATGCTCGCCCGACGACATTCTCGATTTTTCCGCCAACGTCAATCCGCTTGGACCGCCGCCGTGGCTGGGGCAGGAGGTCGGGCAGGCCCTTCAATCCGTTGATTCATACCCGGACCCCGACTCCCACGACCTGCTCATGGCCGCTGCCGAGACCTACAAGGTCTGGCCCACTCAGGTCATCGCCGGTAACGGCGCGTCCGAGCTGCTATTCGCCATCACCGCCATGGGCGAGCATCGGCAGGCGATCATCCCCTCGCCCACCTACGTGGACTACGCCCGCGCCTGCAAGGCCCACCGACTCAAGGCCGTGAAAGTCCCCATGACAGATGACTTTCAGGTCAATTTCCCGGCCATGGGACCGTTATTGACCACCCCTTCCCTTGTTTTTTTGTGCAGCCCCAACAATCCCACGGGAACGACTTTCCCTGCCGCTGATCTGCGCGAAGTCGCATTGATGTTCCCGCAGTCGCGTTTTGTGGTGGACGAATCATTCGCAGAATTCCTGCCTGAAGGCACGGACCGGCTGATCCGCAACCGGCCATCCAACGTCATCACCGTGCTCTCCATGACCAAGTTTTTCGCCATCCCCGGTCTTCGTCTTGGGCTGGCCTTTGGTGACCCGGACATCATCCTCAGGCTCAAGCAATGCATGCCTGCCTGGTCGGTCAATACCCTGGCCCAAAAAGTCGGCACCCGCTGTTTGCGAGATCGCGGATACGCCGCCCACACCCGCGAACAAACCGCCCTGCTGCGCGAAAATCTCGCCTCCGGACTCAGGGACATCCCGGGTATCAAGGTCTGTCCCGGCACGGCCAATTACCTGCTGTGCCGTATGGAGCGCATCGGACAGGACGCAATCCCGTTGCAGGGACAGCTGCTCAAGGAACATCATATCGCCATCCGCCTGTGCGGCAATTATGAAGGGCTGGACGACAACTGGTTCCGCGTGGCCGTCCG
>JAFLJW010000275.1 GCA_022712815.1 Pseudodesulfovibrio sp.
TCTTCCGATCTGCCAGTTATTTATTTTTTGATCTTGGCCATTATTTTTCCCTTGATTATCTCAAGGCATCCCGTGAACGGTTTCAGGCTTTGTATGCAGAGCATACGCTGGCCGTTATCGGTATTTATTTTCTCATATATGTGACGGCTACGGCTCTGGCACTCCCGGCGGGCACTGTCCTTACGCTTGCCGGTGGTGCGCTGTTCGGGCTGGTGACAGGTACCATCGTTGTTTCCTTCTCCAGTAGCATTGGTGCGGCACTGGCCTTTGTGGTTTCCCGGTATCTGCTTAGGGACTGGGTGCAGGGGCGATTTGGCGACAAGCTGGAAAAGGTCAATGCGGGGATCGAAAAAGATGGTTCATTCTACCTTTTCACCCTTCGTCTTATTCCCATCTTTCCATTTTTTGCCATCAATACCGTTATTGCCCTGACCCCCATGCGACTGTTCACCTATTATTGGGTGTCGCAGCTCGGCATGTTTCCGGCCACCATTGTGTACGTCAATGCGGGTAAGGAATTAGGGCAGATTGAATCTCTTTCCGGGTTGCTTTCTCCAAGTCTCATTATCTCTTTTATTCTTCTTGGCATATTCCCCCTTGTCATGAAAAAAGGGCTGGGCTGGTATCAAAACAGAAGGAGTGAAAATGACTCAGTATGATTATGATATCGGTGTCATAGGCGGTGGTGCAGCCGGATTGACCGTAGCGTCCGGCGCGTCTCAGTTGGGTGTCAAAACGCTGCTTATCGAGAAGGAGCCAAAGCTTGGTGGCGACTGTCTTCATTATGGCTGTGTACCCAGCAAGACGCTTATCAAGACTGCTTCCGTCTATCACCAGATGCGCAATGCCTCCCGATACGGATTGCCCGATGTGGAATTGCCGCCTGTGGACATGTCGCAGGTCAATGCACGTATTCAGGCGGTCATCGACACCATTCAGGTCCATGATTCGGAAGAGCGTTTTTGCGGTCTCGGCGTAAAGGTTGACTTTGGCGAAGCAGAATTTGTGGACGAGCATGTCGTGGAATATGGTGGCAAGCGTGTTTCCGCGAAATATTGGGTGCTCGCCACCGGATCAGAGCCTGTTCCCTTGCCCATTCCCGGGCTGGAAGAGGTTGGGTACCTGACCAACAGAGATGTTTTTTGTCTCAAGGAACTGCCGACATCACTTATTGTTGTCGGTGGTGGCCCCATCGGGTGTGAAATGGCTCAGGCCTTTGCCCGGCTTGGCACTGACGTGAGAATTCTCCAGCGTAATTGTCAGGTTCTGACCGCCGAAGATGAAGACATGGCGGAAGTCGTGCAAGATGGCCTCAAGTCAGAAGGCGTGAAACTCGACCTCTGTGCCAATACCAGGGAAATCCGTAAAGTTTCTGATGGTGTGGAGGTTGTCTACGAACGCGACGGTGAGATTCATGTCATCAAGGCGGAAAAGTTGCTCGTGGCAGCGGGTCGCACGCCGAGCGTTGGTAGCTTGAAGCTTGAAAATGCAGGTGTGGACTATGACAAACGCGGCGTGAAAACGGACTTGCGACTCAGAACGAACCAGAAACATATTTTCGCTGCCGGTGATGTGCTGGGCAAATATCAATTCACGCACGCTGCCGGATACGAAGGCGGTATAGTCATTTCCAATGCGGTGTTCCGCTTGCCGCGCAAGGTTGATTACACATGGTTGCCATGGTGTACGTATACCGAGCCTGAGCTGGCCAGCGTGGGCATGAATGAAAAAGCCGCAAAAAAAGCCGGGCTGGAATATACGATTTGGGAAGAGGACTTTGCCGGTAACGACAGGGCGCAGGCTGAAGGCAAGCCGGGCGGCAAGATCAAGCTTGTTCTCGACAAGAAGGAAAAACCACTCGGCGTGCAGATTGTCGGTGTTCATGCCGGGGAGCTGGCTGCTGAATGGGTGGCCATGCTCAATTCAAAAACTGGTTTGTCCACTCTTGCTTCTGCCATGCATCCATATCCGACCGTCTCCGAGATCAACAAGAGAGTGGCTGGCAAGGTGTTGTCATCAAAGATTTTTTCAGAGAAAGTTCGCAAGACTCTTGGATTTATTTTTGATTACAAGGGACGAGCCTGCACCCTTGATTAATCAGTCAAACAAGTATATTCGATTTTCTTATTTTGAGGAAACTTTGAGGAGTGGGTTCGTCTATGGTTGATAAAAGCAGATACCAAAAAATGTTTCCCGTATCCTGGGAGCAGTTGCATCGTGATTGTCGGGCACTTTCCTGGCGGCTCATGGAAAGAGGGCCATGGAAGGGCATTCTCGCCATTACGCGCGGTGGTTTGGTCCCGGCGGCCATCCTTGCCCGTGAGCTGGACATTCACCTGATAGATACCATCTGTCTTTCTTCCTATGATTGGAAAGAGCAGGGCGAGGCCAACATCCTCAAACAGGTCGAGCATGACGGTGAAGGATGGCTCCTGATAGATGATTTGGTGGATACCGGAAAAACAGCGAAAATTGCTCGTGACATGGTGCCCAAAGCTCATTTTGCAACCGTGTATGCCAAACCGGAAGGCCGCCCGCTGGTTGAGACATTTATCACGGAAGTCAGCCAAGACACTTGGATTTTGTTCCCCTGGGATGCTGGTTCAAATTTTGTTGAACCGATTGCTCAAATTTCCGATTAATAAAGATAAAAAACATATTCTTATATTTAAGATGATTAGAGTCTACAGCATCGAGAGGGGGCTTGCCCTGAATCGTGTGCTGGGATACTAGCAGCGGATAAAAACGTTAACGAAGAGGTCCCCATGAAAAAGCTGTTCAAACTATTCACTGTATTGGCTGCCTGTATGGCGTTGATGCTGTCTCTCTTCGCCTGTGGCGAAGCTCCCCAGGAAGAAAAAACCGAAGAATCTGCCAAAGTCGAAGAGGCTGCGGCTCCCACGGAAGAAGCCAAGATTGTCAAAGCTGGTTTTGTTTACGTTTCCCCGGTTGGTGATGCTGGCTACTCCTACGCTCACGACCTGGGCCGCAAGTCTGTCGATGCCTTGGATTTCGCCACCACTGCTTTTGTTGAATCCGTGCCTGAGGGTGCTGATTCCGAGCGTGTCATCCGCAACATGGCCCGCAAGGGTTTTGATGTGATCTTCACCACCAGTTTCGGCTACATGGACCCGACCATCAAGGTTGCCAAGGAATTTCCCGATACCAAGTTCATGCATTGCTCGGGCTTCAAGAAGTCCG
>JAFLJW010000098.1 GCA_022712815.1 Pseudodesulfovibrio sp.
CTTGTTGCGATTATCGGTTGCAGGTGGTATCGCCTGCCGGTAATCGTTTTTTTATTTGGAGGCGTGAACCGTGGAAAAACTTCCATGCATATTAACCATTGCCGGGTCTGATTCCGGTGGCGGAGCGGGCATTCAGGCTGACCTGAAGACCATCACCATGCTTGGCGGGTATGGCGCGAGCGTCATTACTGCGCTCACGGCTCAGAATACCAAGGCCGTGACGGCTATTCATGCGCCGTCAGCCAAGTTTGTGGCGCAGCAGTTTCGGACTGTTCTCGATGATATTGAGGTGGACGCTGCCAAGACCGGGATGCTCTTTTCAGAGCCGATCATCAAAGCCATTGCTCCTATCCTGAATCGCAAGGAATTCCCATTGGTTGTCGATCCTGTCTGTGTTGCGACCTCTGGTGCGAAGTTGCTCAAGGATGATGCGGTCAAGGCCATGGTCAGCATGATTTTTCCCTATGCGGATTTGTTGACACCCAATTTGCCGGAGGCGGAATTTTTTACAGGTGTGAAGATCAATGACCGCGAAGACATATTCAAGGCTGCAAGATTGCTTCTGAATATGGGCCCCAAGGCCGTGCTGATCAAAGGTGGGCACTCTGATTCCCTGGCTGTCACGGACTGGTTTGTGACCAAGGGGGGCGACCCCATTCCTTTCATGCAGCAGCGTGTGAATACCAAGTGTACGCACGGCACCGGCTGTACTCTTTCCGCTGCCATTGCTACCGGATTGGGGCAGGGGCTCAAGATGGGGACGGCCATCATGCGTGCTCAGGAATATCTCAACCTGTCTCTTCGTGCCGGGTATCAGCTTGGCGAAGGAGGTGGTCCGCCGAATCATCTGGCCCCCTGGATAAAAGAAAAAGCCAAGGGCGGCGTGCTCTTTGATCTGGACTCGTTGGGGCGGCGTCTGTCTGTAATGTCCGGCTTGCTGGCTTTGCTGCCGCGAGTAAGGACCAATGTTGCCATTGCCTTGCCGTATGCGAACAATGTGTCGGAAGTGGCAGGTTTTTCAGGGGGCATCATTGGCAGTCGTCGGGGTGATGTTGTTATTGCCGGATATCCTGAATTTGGTGGCTCCTTGTACACTGCGTCCATATTGCTGGCTGCGCGCAGACTTAGTCCAAAGCTGCACTGCGCCATGACTATCGGCCTGAAGCCGGGGGTCAAGAAAGCCCTTGATCTGGCTGGTATTGAAACTGTCTGGATTGACCGTGATCGCAAGCCCGACTATATAAAAAAAGAAAATGGGGGGCTTGAAGAGTGGGGGACATTTGAAGAGTTCAGGAATCACAAAAATCCTGAGGATGTCCGGGCCGTTGGTGATCCCGGAGGTGTAGGCTGTGAGCCGCTGGTGCGAATCATGGCTGAAGATGTTTTGTCTTTGACGGCGATGCTGTGCCGGATCGTCGATAGTATGGGGGCCTTGGCCAATGGTTTGTAGATTTCTTTGTTTATCTAGGTCATGAAGGTTGACATATCTGGAGGAGCTTGCTTAATAAGCACGATCTTTTTGCGGGCGTGGCGGAATTGGTAAACGCGTCAGATTTAGGATCTGGTACCTCGCGGTTTGGGGGTTCGAGTCCCTCCGCCCGCACCATAATTTGCTATATTACACGCCGATATGGCGTTTTTAGGAGGATAGGTTGTCATGGAATACAATGTTGAAGACATTTCCCCGGTAAAACGGAAAATTACTGTTGAGGTGCCGGCAGAAGAGGCCACAGGTGCAATCGTGGCTGCAATCGCCATGCTTCGCATGCAGGCTGACGTCAAGGGTTTCCGCAAGGGCAAGGTCCCGTCTACGGTTATCGAGTCCAAGTATCGCGGTCAGATTTATAGTGAAGCCACCACTGATCTGATCAACTACCAGATCAATGAAATCATGAGCGGCTTGAGTATTCAGCCCATGTCCCGCATTGATGTTGATGCCAAGGAATTGGTCCGTGATGAGGACTTCAAATATTCCATCGAGTTCGAAATCGCTCCCAAGCTCGATCTTCCCGAATACAAGGGGTTGAAAATCGAAGAAGTGAAGGCCGTTGTCAATGACGACGAAGTCGCTGAAGTCGAATCCCGTATTCTGGAGAACAACGCTGAAGTCAAGGTCATTGAGGATGTTCGCAATCCCAAGGACGGCGAAGTTGTTTCCGTCAGCTTTGGCGCGTACCAGGACGACAAGATAGTGGAAGGCATTCAGGCCGAAAACTTCGATCTGGTGCTTGGCTCGAATCAAGCTCTGCCCGGATTTGAAGACCTCCTCAGGACCATGACCACTGGCGAGTCCGGTGAGACTGACATTACTTTCCCTGAAGATTTCATCAATGAAAATCTGGCTGGTCAGACCGTGACCATGAAAGCCAAGCTGCACGCCATCAAGGAACGCATCACTCCCAAGATGAGCGATTCCGTGGCCCAGAAGGCTGGCTTCAAG
>JAFLJW010000099.1 GCA_022712815.1 Pseudodesulfovibrio sp.
GACTTGGCCCAGGCCATTGAAAGCTCGGACTGGGATGAAGTCGGCACCAAGGCCAAAGTGCTCAATCTGCTGCCCGGCACCGTGGCTGTCAGCTACCAGCACGCCTTTACCTGGGCCGATGCGTTTTTCGCATCAGAACCCGGCAGCGACACCGTCCAGTAGCGAATTCTCTTTTAACCGACATTTATCGGGGAATTCGTCCGTGGCCTGTCTCCGAGCGGTTTATCCGGGAGCCGAAATGACCATTCCCAGGCAATAATTCCTTGCATCCGTGGCCGGGCTGACCCTGCTTGCGCCACTGGCAGGCACCGCCGTTTAGGACAGGTCTTTCCACAGGCCGATACGTGCTTGTGGACAATGGGCGCATTCAGGCCGTTGTTCCCGCCAGAGCCATGGAGGCTTGACAAACAAATTTTACAGACGTTTTGCCAGATCAAAAAAAACCTGACAACAGACATCTTGTTCTTTTCTTTCTTCTCCCCTGATATTTTTTCTCTTTCCAGATCACAACCCTTGCTGATAAACCCAGACAAGATATGCCAGAACTCACCGACATAGCCATCTACGCCCTCACCGCGCAGGGCCTCACCCTTGCCAAACGACTGGCCGCCGACCTCGGCGGGACCATCCATGCCCTGCGCCGATTGGCCGAGACCAACGATTCAATCAAACCATTCGATTCGCTGTCCACCCTTTTGACCGGCACGTTCAAAGACTATGACGGACATGTTTTCGTGGCAGCGGCGGGTATCGTGATTCGCTGCATTGCGCCGCACCTTGAGAGCAAGGACACCGACCCGGCTGTGGTCTGTCTCGATCAGGAAGGACGGTTTGCCGTGAGCTTGCTGTCCGGCCATCTAGGCGGGGCCAATGAACTGGCTGTACGGTGCGCGAAAAGCGTTGGCGGCCAACCGGTTGTGACGACCGCCACTGATTCGGCAGGTGTGCCGTCCCTTGATCTGCTGGCAGCGGCCAAAGGGGTTGCCATCGGTAACATCAAGCGGGTGAAAATCGTGAATGGTGCCTTGCTGGACAAACGGATCGTACAGGTCTTTGATCCTGACGATCACCTGGGACTGGCCGGTGATGCCCGGTTCACCCCGGTGGGGCGACGCGGAGACTGGCAGCAGGGCAATCCCGGCGTCTGGGTGTCGTGGAAAGAGGATTGCCCGGATCCGGAGGCGTTAAAGCTGCATCCAAGAGTACTACATCTCGGCATGGGGTGTCGCCGCGGAATCCCGGCTGACGAAATTCTGGATCATGTTCATTTAGTTTTCTCTGATCGGGGACTGGCTCTGAAGAGTATCATATCCCTTGGCAGTATTGAGGCAAAAAGCGATGAGGCCGGATTGCTTGAGGCTGCGCGAAAACTTGGCGTGGAACCGTTATTCTATTCAAAGGAAACCCTTGGCGTTGTCGAGGTCCCCACGCCATCAAGTCGGGTGCAAAAACGCATGGGCGTACCATCGGTAGCTGAGGCTGCCGCTATTTTACTGTCGGAAAACGGTGAATTGATCGTTCTCAAACAAAAGACAAAGACCGTCACGCTGGCCGTGGCGAGGAGATAAAGGATGCTGACAGCCGTAAGTCTCGGTCCCGGCGATGAGAGCCTGTTGACCCCGGCAGCGAGGAAGGCCATCGAAACCGCTGACGTGGTGGCCGGGTACAAGGCATATATAAAATTGGTGCCCCCCTCCCTTCTTGAGGGCAAGAAAGTTATATCCACCGGCATGATGGGCGAAGTCGAGCGGGCCAATATGGCCATTGACTCGGCCCGGTCGGGCAAGCGGACCGTGATGGTGTGCAGCGGCGATGCCGGTATCTACGCCATGGCCGGTTTGTTGCTGGAAATTCTGGACGCTGAAAATTTGCTTGAGGAAGTCCCCTTTGACGTGGTGCCGGGTGTGGCTGCTTTCAACTCCGCCGCCGCCCTGCTGGGCGCACCGCTCATGCACGATTTTGCATCCGTGAGCCTGAGCGACCTGCTCACTCCGTGGGAAGTCATCGAGAAACGGCTCAGGCTGGCTGCCGAGGCTGATTTCGTCATCGCCATCTACAATCCACGCTCCAAAAAACGGAGCGAGCATTTGCGAAAGGCTCTTGATATCATAGGTGAAAGCAGGAGCGCGGATACACCGGTGGGTATCGTGGGGCGGGCCTACCGTGAGGGACAATCTGTACAGACGGTGACGCTGGCAACGGTTGATCCGGAGACTGTTGACATGCAAACAGTCCTTATTATTGGCAATTCAGCCACTAGGCTGGCTGGAGGACGCATGTTCACACCGCGCGGGTACCATCGCAAATACGAAATCGGGAACAGCACATAGAAAGTATGAAAACCCCCTTGCCTTGAAGGGGGCTTTTCGGGTAAAAGCAAGGGTCTACGATGATAGCCCCTGCTTGACAGGGGGGGGATACTTATTTATTCCGCATAGTAGAGAGTGTGATAGATCGTTTTTTATGCAACAGGAGGATTTAGGTAAATGAAGAAATCTCTGATTATCAGCTTGATGGTCGCCGCACTGGTATGTGTCTTTGCGCTGCCCGCAGTTATTGCTGGCAACGCTGCTCCCGACACAGTCACCATGAAGGCCCCTGAAGGCGCCAGAATGACAAAACCCGCGGTCGTTTTTCCGCACAAAGCTCATGCTGACAACGGACTCGACTGTATGACCTGCCATCACAAGGCCAAGTCCAAGGACGCTGTCAAGGCTTGTGCTTCTGAAGGCTGTCATACCGATGCCAGCAAAGGCGCGAAAAAAGACCCCAAGGGTTTCTATGCGGCTTTCCACAGCAAGAAGTCTGAAGCTTCCTGCCTGGGTTGCCACAAGAAAACTAAAAAGAGCAAAGCTGGCAAGAAACTTCCCGTATCTTGTAAAGTTTGCCACGCTAAATAGCCGTTAGGTTAAACTCTAGGGGGGCTGTGACTACAGCTCCCCTTTTTTTAAACCTTCTCGGAGGTATCCATGACCCCGGCTCCACCGCCCTCTCCGCCTGACGACATTGATCTGAGTGACGTGTTGAACGATGGTGCATCTGAAAGCAAAGGCCTTGATGCAGAATCCGTTGACGCTGATTTCGAGCAAGAACTCGAAGATCTCTTTTCTGACGACCTTGAAGAAGATTCGGCAGCAGCCGAAGACTCTTCCGGGGCTGACGATGAGCCTATGGTGCTGGACGACCTCGCTGCCGAGGGCGAGGAACCTGTGGTTCTGGAAGATGTCGCGACTGAGACTGAGGCCGACGGTGACATGATTGTTCTCGAGGACGTGGCCGAAGAGGATGAAGATATCATGGTTTTGGATGAAGTCGTGGAAGAAGATGTCATGCTTCTGGCCGAAGAGGCTGAAGAAGCTGATGATGAGATGCTCATTCTTGACGATGTGGTCGAAGAAGCTCCGGCAGCCGACGACGATGTTGCGGAGATTGAAGCCCTCGTGGATGACATTGCCGAAGAAAATACCCCTGAGCCAGAGCTTGAACCAGTGTCCGATGAGGACGCCATAGAACTTGACGACCTTCTGGACGAAGGAGGCGGTGACGATGACGACATCGGCGATCTGGACACCCTGCTGGAAGAGAGTGGCGAAGATCCCACCGAAGCCGTTGGTGAAGCTCCCGCTGAAACGGAAGCTGAAGATGTCATGGTCCTTGATGATGTGGCAGCGGACGAGCCTGATATTGAAGATATTTCCATGGAATCGAAAGATACACCTGAAGACATGATGGATGCCGCCCTCGCAGAGGAACCGGCCCCGGAAGTTCCGGTTGAAGAAGCCCTTGCCGATGAGGAGATTGACCTTCTCATGGATGAACCAGAAATCGAGCCTGCAATCGAGGCCGAAATCGAAATTGAACCCGTTGTCGAAGAAGGTGCTCCGGTCCTTGAAGAGGACAGCGACAGTGATATTTCCGATCTGGCCGGGCTGGACAAGCTCGAAGATGACGGCAGCATCGACGATATGGAAAGCCTGCTCGACAATGTCGAGGTAGACGTGTCCGGTGTTGAGAATGGCGAAGTCGATATGGAAGCCGACGATCTCGATATTTCTGATATCGATATCAATACCGGCTTGAACGAGATGCTTGCTGCCGAGACCATGCCTCAGGACGCAGGCGTTGATGTTTCTGACGATGTTGATGTCGATCAACTGCTGGCTGACGTTCGGACCGAGACCAGCGCATCTGCCATGTCCGAATTGCAGGGCAAGGTTGCCATGCTCGAAGGCCGGGTTGAGGAGCTTGAGAATCGCCTGCGTGAAGAAATAGCCCAACTGGTGCCAGCCGAAGCCGCCCGGATCATCCGGGAAGAGATAGCCGCGTTGGCAGGGAATCTTGACGACTAGCGACACGGTTTTAACGAACAAAAAAAGACAGCCCTCCACACGAATGGCAGACTCGGATTGCTTACAAACCCCACTTTTTTTTCGAAAGTGGGGTTTTCTTGCACTTTCACCATTCATCCTGTCGCCAAAACCCGGTTTCCCCTGACAAGGC
Source organism: Pseudodesulfovibrio sp. (assembly GCA_022712815.1). GTDB lineage: Bacteria > Desulfobacterota > Desulfovibrionia > Desulfovibrionales > Desulfovibrionaceae > Pseudodesulfovibrio. The sequence goes on from JAFLJW010000099.1 coordinate 4,501, forward strand.
AGTCATTTGAAAATATTACCAGACGTAATAGGTGAAGTATTGGCAAGCCTTTGACTCTTGCAACAGCTTCTGCCTCAGGTGTGCTGCAAAAATGCTTTTCAGAACAACTGCCATTTTGCGGGTAAATGCAAGGTGGTTGTGATACGCTTCGGAGTCGTTTAATCTCCCCTGACGAAAATCTGACCACCATGTAAATGAAAGGAATAGAGATGTTCACCGAAAAAGAACTGAAAAAATATGCCGAAACCCTGTGGTGGGGCCTGTCCACCGCCCGTACCAGCCCCTACAAACCGGGTGATTTCGTCCTTCTCCGTTTCGATGCCGATGCCGTCCCTCTGGCCGAGGTCATGTTCGACCTGCTCATCGAAAAAGGCCTCAACCCTGTGCCGCGCCAGAACATGACCACCAACATGGAGCTTTCGTTCTACGGCAAGGGCAACGATGCCCAACTCACGGATATTCCGGCTGGCGACAGAGAATTCGTCAACAACTTGAGCGGCCTGATCTCGCTCATCGCCCCGGCCTCCCTGACCCACCTTCAGGACGTGGACCCCAAGCGGATCGGCCAGTCTGCCGTGGCCCGCAAGTTCATGCGTGATATCATGGAAAAACGAGAGCAGACCGGAGACTTCGGCTGGACCCTGTGCATCTACCCCACCGAAGCCCTCGCCCAGTCCGCCGGACTGTCCATGGCCGAATTCAAGGCCCAGGTGGTCAAGGCGTGCTTCCTTGATGCGGACAACCCGCTCACCAAATGGGCAGAGATTTTCGATGAAGCCGAAAAGGTCAAGGCCTGGCTCAACGGTCTTGAAATCGAACATATCAACGTCAAATCCGAGAACACCGACCTGATCGTCGTTCCCGGCAAGGACCGCCGCTGGCTCGGCGTGTCCGGCCACAATATCCCAAGCTTTGAGATTTTTCTCTCCCCGGACTGGCGCGGCACCGAAGGCGTCTACTACGCGGACCAGCCCTCTTTCCGTTCCGGCAACTTCGTGGAAGGCGTGCGCCTGACCTTTGAGAAAGGCATCGCTGTCAAGACCGAAGCCAAAACAGGCGGGGAATTCGTCGCCAAACAACTGACCCTGGATGAAGGCGCGAACAGGCTGGGTGAATTCTCCCTGACCGACCGCCGTTTCTCCAAGATCAACAAATTCATGGCAAACACTCTGTTTGACGAGAACTTCGGCGGCCCTCAGGGCAACTGCCACGTGGCGGTCGGCGCGTCTTATTCCGACACCTATGCTGGCGACCAGTCCAGCCTGGACGCCGCCAAAAAGGAAGAGCTCGGCTTCAACGACTCTGCCCTGCACTGGGATTTGGTCAATACCGAACAGAAAACCGTCACCGCGACCCTCAAGGGCGGCGAAGAACTGGTCATCTACAAAGATGGCGAGTTTCAGAACTAAGTCCGAATAGGCTTCATCTCAAAAGCTATAACGCCGGAGTATTCATGGCAAAACGGAATATATACCTGGAAACCATCCCGCCCGAAGAAGCGATCTTTCGCGCCAAGGCAGCCCTTGACCGGGCCACCCTGCTGGGCACGGAAACAGTCCCTTCCCAGGAGGTAGCCGGACGGGTGACCGCAGGGCCGATCTTTGCCCGCTATTCATCGCCCACGTTCCACGCTGCGGCCATGGACGGAATTGCCGTACGCGCCGAGTCCACATTTTCCGCCCGTGAAGACGAACCGATCGCCCTCAAGCTCGATAAGGAATTCCTGTTCATGAACACCGGCAATCCGCTGCCGGACGGCATGAACGCCGTAATCATGATCGAAAATGTAGTCCAGAAAGACGATACCACAGTCCTTATCGAGGCCCCGGCCTTTCCGTGGCAGCATGTCCGTCGCATCGGTGAGGACATCGTTGCCACCGAGCTTTTGATTCCGCAAAACCGGGAGCTTACGCCCTGCGATATAGGTGCGCTCCTCGCGGCCGGCATCTATGAAATCGAGGTGCGGGAGAAGATCAAAACCATCTTCCTGCCGACCGGCGACGAAGTGTTAAACTTTCTGGACAAGCCAGAGCCTCAGGCCGGGCAGGTCATCGAATCGAACTCGCAGGTCTTCAAGGCCTACGCCGATTCATGGGAAATCAATGCCACATGGTCCGCACCGGTTCCCGATGACGAGGAGACCCTGCGTACCGCTGTCATGGACGGACTGAAAGATGGTAATCACATGGTAATCGTCGGCGCGGGCTCCAGCGCGGGCAGCAAGGATTATTCAAAGCGTGTCTTTGAGTCCATCGGCAAGGTGCTGGTCCACGGCATCGGCATCATGCCGGGCAAGCCAACACTCATCGCCGTCACCGATGAGCGTAGCGAATATCCGGGCCGTTTGCTGGTCGGCGTGCCGGGATATCCGGTCAGCGCGGTTATCTGCTACGAAAAAATAATGGCCCCGGTGGTCAGTTGGCTCATGGGCAAATCAGCACCAACCAGGCCCACTGCAAACGTCACCCTCGCCCGCAAGATGCCGTCCAAACCCGGTATGCGCGAAGCATTGCGACTGGCCGCCGGACGCATCGGTGACCAGATCATCGCCGCCCCGCTCGCTCGTGGCGCGGGCATGATCACCACCATGACCAAGGCGCAGGCCGTGGCCTACATTCCCGAAGAAGTGGAAGGCGTGGAAGAGGGAGAAATCCTGAACGCCGAACTGCTCGTGCCGGAATCCGAACTGGACCGGGTGATCATTCATGTGGGCAGCCACGACAACACTCTTGATCTGCTTGCCAACGAGCTGATGGGCCTAGCCGAACCGTTGCGCCTCGTCTCCAGCCATGCCGGTAGCATGGGTGGCCTGACCGCGCTCAAGGCGGGGTCCGCCCTGTTCGCTGGCGCACACCTCTTTGACCCGGAAACCGGTGATTTCAACTTCCCGTTCATTGACCGCTATCTTGGGGGCCTCGACGTCACCGTGGTCAATCTCGCCATCCGCCATCAGGGATTGATCGTCGCCAAAGGCAACCCGCTCGGCATCAAGGGCGTGGATGATCTTGTCCGCAAGGAAGTCGTTTTCATCAACCGGCAGAGAGGGGCCGGGACGCGCATCCTGCTCGATCATAATCTGAAAACCGCTGGAATCAACCCGCCCGATGTTCAAGGATACGACAACGAGGAATTCACACACATGGCCGTGGCCGTGAACGTGTTGACCGGCGCGGCCAGTTGCGGTCTGGGGATTTATGCGGCGGCCAAGGCTCTTGATCTCGACTTTGTGCCGCTGGCTCATGAACGATACGATCTGGTGATTCCGACTCAATATATGGATGATGAACGGATGAAGATTCTGCTTGAGATGATTCGCTCCGACGAGGTCAAAACTAAGATCAACGAACTTGGCGGGTATGACATTGACCTGACCGGTCAGGTCATGACACCGGGGGTCGGGTTAGGGCGGGCCTAATTGCCGGCAAGTCCGTCCCCTGTTGTAGTCGTGTGATCCATCCTGCAAACAGTTCAACAACTGACATTGTTTGCACCTGTCTACAACTTGAAAGACTCATTAAAATGGTCTTGTTAAGACATTCGCGGATGTCACTTCTTTGTTTTCGTCCGTTCAATACCGCGCACGCCAGGGAAAAGCTCATAACCGTGCTTTTCCACATTCCACAACATTCTGCTCCCCAGCCCGTCAGCATACGGAAGATCGCCACCCTTTTTTTGTCTTTTTTCTCATCCTGTTTTTAGCCCAAAAACACCCCCTCTCGAAATCTTGTCAATAGGAAAAGTTGCCCCTTTTTCGGTCTTTTTTGCCCCTCTGACGCCCGTTTTTATCCAGGGGTCAAAACCGGGGTTATGCTCCTGTCAAACAATTTAACAGGAGGATTTCATCATGGGAGGAGAAATGGCTCTCATTTCATCCGTGATCGGATTGGTGGCTGGCATGCAACAACCCAGTGGCCCGAAGGACAACTCCGCGCAACTCGCGGCAGAGCGAAAGGCCAAGGAAGATGAGCAGGCACAGAAAGAGGCGGACGAACGCAGACGCAATCGCGGAAAAGTCGTCGAGGCCAGAGAACTTGAAAAGAAAAGGATGACACCGGATGCGAACCGGCAGACCACTTTGGCCAACGGCGGGGCAGGACTGATCAATGACCCGAAAGTGACATCCTCCGGCCTCAAAACCAAGCTGGGGGAATAGAATGGAAAAAATCGAACTCGCACAATCCCTGCTCAATCGATTCAAGGGCCTTGAGGAAGCCCGCCAGCCGTGGGTCAGCTCCTGGCAGGAGCTGACAGAGTACATGCTGCCCCGCAAGAACAGCTTTACCGGCACGGGGTTGACCTCTTCCATGCGTGGGCAAACCGGAGATGAACGCATCTTTGATTCCACGCCCATGCACGCGCTTGAATTGCTGGCCTCCTCACTTGGTGGATTGCTCACCAACTCGGCCATGCCATGGTTTGACATCACTGTCCGCGACCGGGAACTGGGCGATGACAAGGATGTCCGAACCTTCCTGCAACAAGCGCGTGAACGGATGATCAGCCTCTTCAATTCCGAGGACACCAGCTTCCAGACCCATGTCCATGAACTCTATCTGGACGTATCCCTGCTCGGCACGGCGGTCATGTATGTGGAATCCGACCCGAAAACCACAGTCCGGTTCTCCACCCGTCCGCTGGGTGAAGTCTTTGTGGCCGAATCCGTGCGTGGCATGATCGACACCGTATACCGACGCTACGAGGTGTCGGCCCGTCAGGCCATTCAGGAATGGGGATCGGGCTGCTCGGATGAGACCAAACGCAAGGCAGAGGACGCACCGGATGAAAAGGTTGAAATTCTGCACGCGGTCTTCCCGCGCACAGACCGGGACCCCTTTGGTTTTGGCGCGGCAAACTTCCCGTATGGCAGCATCTATCTGGAAACCGGAACCAAACAGATTCTGGAGGAATCCGGCTACATCGAGATGCCGTACATGGTCCCTCGCTGGGCCAAGGCCGCAGGCGAAACATACGGACGCGGACCGGGCCAGACCGCTCTGTCCGACACCCGCGTGCTGAACGCCATGGGCCGGACCGCGCTCATGGCTGCGGAAAAAATGTCCGACCCGCCGCTGATGGTGCCGGATGATGGTTTTCTCGGCCCGGTCCGATCCGGTCCAGGCGGGTTGTCATACTACCGCGCCGGTTCCACCGACCGGATTGAGGCCTTGCCCATTCGGGTGGACCTGCGCGCCACCGAGGACATGATGATCCAGCGCCGTGAATCCATCCGCAAGATATTTCTGGGCGACCAGTTATCCCAGGAAGGCCCGGCGGTCACGGCCACCGAGGCGGTCATCCGCCAGAGTGAAAAAATGCGCGCGCTCGGCCCGGTACTGGGCAGACTTCAGACCGAATTCCTCAGTCCGCTCATCAAGCGCACCTTCCGAGTCATGTTACGAGCGGGCGAACTGCCACAGTTTCCGCAGGGGCTGGCTCCCGAAGATCTGGAAGTCCGCTACACCTCGCCCGTGGCCCGCGCCCAAAAGCAATACGAATCGCAGGGGCTCGCTCAGACCATGGAGTACCTCAGGCCGCTGGTGGGCAGCACGGATTCCTTTGGCATCATGGACAACTTCGACACCGACCGGATGGCTCGCCATGTGGCCGAGCTGTTCGGCACGCCATCGGATTACATGAAGCCGAAAAAGGACGTGGAGGCAGCGCGTGTCCAGAAAAGCAAAGCAATGTCCGGCGCACAGACGACCAGCACCATCGCCAATGCCGCGGCCATCGCCAAGACCCTGACCGAGGCCCATACCGACCGGCCCAACGTGCTCACCGATCTCTGGAAAATGATTGGCGGCAATCTGGGCGATATCAGCAACCTGCTGGGAGGTCAGGCCGGGCAACTGGCAGAACCCGAAGCGCAACCAGAAACGGAAACGGACCCGCAGGCCGACCCCTCAAAGCTGCCTGAGGAAATGGTGGAACCTCAATCCGGGCAGCCCGAACAGGAGACTACAAATGCAGGTTGATCCCATGGAATTACATCATGCCTACAAACGGATTTTCGAGTCCGCTGACGGCCAGACCATAATGGACGATCTGGAAAAACGAGGGTGCTTCCTGCGCTCCACCTTTTCCACTGATTCCGGGCGGACACAGTTCAACGAGGGCCGCCGATCCTTGATCCTGCATGTGAAACACATGCTCAACGAAACCAACTTCCTCAACAAGGAGACAAAACGATGACCCCAAAAAACAGCAACAAGAAATGGCAGAAGACCCTTCCAGAAAAATGGAAAGTCAAACAGCTCGACGAAGACGGCGCTGAGGCCGAGATATTCCTGCGAGACCATCCGGCATTGGAAAAATACGAGACCAAGGATGAGGCCGTGAAGGCATTGGTCCACGCCCAGCGCATGCTCGG
>JAFLJW010000100.1 GCA_022712815.1 Pseudodesulfovibrio sp.
GAACAGGTTGGCGCGGATATCCTGGTGGGCTGCCTGTCTGCCCGGCTGACCTGCGATGCGGAAAATATCATCGTCATCGACTTTGGCACAGCCACCACCCTGGCCTGCGTCATGGGCACAGCCTTCAAGGGCGGCCTGATCTGCCCCGGCGTACTCTCCTCAACCTTCTCTCTATCTGGTGGCACGGCAAAACTACCTACTGTCGATCTTGCGATCACAAGCAACACCCTCTCTTGGGGTAAAACCACAGAAGAGTGCCTTAACCAAGGCCTTGTCTTCGGTTTTGCGTCCATGGTCGATGGCCTTGTTGAAAAGCTGTCCGTCCAGATGGACGATCCATTCGTGATCGCCACCGGCGGGCTGGCCGAAAAAATTGCCCAGGTAAGTACGACCATTGACGAAATCCGACCGGATCTGGTCATGGAAGGGTTGTGGATGGCCTATTACAATTAATCAGCAAGGTCTCTGTCTTTCCGCTTTTCAAGGTCACGCCGCCCGCATATCGCTGACAAATCTGCCGCCGTATCTTCAAATGGTACAAAAGATATAGCCTTCGGCGACCCTTCCGGGGGACCATTTCATGGAGACCAGGACGCTGTCCTGGACCTGCAAGGGGCGCGCCCCTTGACCCCGAGAGAGCCTGCGGCGCAAGAGCCAGATAAAGTGAACCCCCTGTGTAAAAAACACAGGGGGTTCACTTTATCTGGCAAGGGTAATTTTAAGAAGTATAATAAAAAGGGTAGGTTGTTGAGCTACTCGTTCTCCCAGTCGCTTTCCGCTTAAAAAGTACGAGCTCCCGTTACCGACAGGTCCCTACGCCGCCATAAGAAATTATCAAGCTCACAATGACCGACCTGGCGGTGTAGCCCAAAAAAATTTCCCCCAGATTCATTTACAAAAGTCGTTTGGCAATCTCACGGGCGGCTTTGCGGCCTGCGCCCATGGCGGAGATTACTGTGGCTGCGCCGGTGACGATATCGCCTCCTGCGAAAACATTGGGGATGGAAGTTTCGCCGGTTTCCGGATCAACCTTGACATAGCCCCATTTGTTGAGTCCGAGATCGGGGGTGGCTTCGAGCAGGACGGGATTGGGGCGTGTTCCGACGGCGATTATCGCCATGTCGCAGGGAAATTGTTCGGTTTCGCCATCAAGACAAACCGGACGACACCGACCGGATTCGTCGGGGTCGCCAAGGGCCATTTTCTGGATGATGAGACCTTTGAGTCGGCCCTGTTCGTCGCCGTGAAAGGCGGAAGGTCCGCACAGACAGCGGATTTTGACGCCCTCTTCGATGGCGTGCTTGACCTCTTCGTGGCGGGCTGGCATCTCCCCTTCGGTCCGGCGGTAGATGATGGAAACCTCTTCGGCTCCCATGCGCAAAGCAGTCCGGGCGGAGTCCATGGCAACGTTGCCGGCACCGAGCACGGCCACGCGCCGGGCATAGTATGCCGGGGTGTCGTAGTTGGGGAAATCATAGGCCCGGCCAAGGTTGACGCGGGTCAGATATTCATTGGCAGAAAATACGCCGACCAGATTTTCGCCGGGGATATTCAGAAAACGGGGGAGACCTGCGCCAACGCCGATGAATATGGCGTTGTAACCTTCTTCGAGAAGGTCCTGAATGGTGATGGTCTTGCCACCCACCCAGTTACATTTGAAGGTAACACCGAGTTCCTTGAGTCCGGACAGTTCCCGGGCGACCACACTTTTGGGCAAACGAAATTCCGGGATGCCGTAAATGAGCACTCCGCCGGGTTCGTGCAGGGCCTCGAAGACATCGACCTTGATGCCGCGGCCGGCCAGATAACCGGCCACGGTGAGGGAAGACGGTCCCGCACCGATACAGGCGACTTTCAGGTCTTCGCGCTCAAGGGCACAGGTATTGAGGTCGGTGACATCCTCGCAGGCGGATTCAGCGGCAAAGGTATCGGCCACGTAGCGTTCCAGCCGACCGATGGCGACCGGCTCATATTTCTTGCCAAGGATGCACATGCCTTCGCACTGGGTTTCCTGAGGACAGACCCGGCCACAGACTGCGGGCAGGGAATTGGTCTTGCGAATGATATCGTGTGCACCGCGCAGGTCGTTGTCACAAATGGCGAGAATGAAACCCTTGATGTCGATCTCGACAGGACAACCTTTCTGGCACAGCGGTTTCTTGCACTGAAGACACCGCTCGGCCTCGATGATGGCCTGTTCGCGGGAGTAGCCCAAGGCGACTTCCTCAAAATTCCTGGCACGCTTGGCGGCATCCTGATGAGGCATGGGCACGCGCCCACGGACCTTCTTTGTTTTCTTTACATCAGCCATTGCACCGGCACTCCTTGCTGAATAATTCCATGGATTCCTCTTCCTGCTCCGTGAACTGCCTGAGCCGGGCCTTGAGTTCGGAAAAGTCAACCTTGTGACCGTCGAATTCCGGGCCGTCCACACAGGCAAACAGGGTCTCGCCGTCCACGGTGCAGCGACAGGCACCGCACATGCCGATGCCGTCCACCATAATGGAGTTGAGCGAGACGGTGGTCTTTACCTCATAGGGCAGGGTGACATTGCAAACCGCTTCCATCATGGGAACCGGGCCGATGGCAACGACTTCGGAGATGTCGTCCTCGTTGTCCAGAATGTCTTTCAAAACTTCCGTCACGAAACCCTTGTGACCTTCTGAACCATCATCGGTGGCGATGCGAAGCTCCGGGCAAAACGAAGAAAGTTCGGAGCAAAACAGAAGAAGGTCCTTGCTACGGGCTCCAACGATAGCAATGACGCGGTTTCCGACCGCCACATGACCTTTGGCGATGTGGTGCATGGCGGCAATTCCAGTGCCGCCGCCGACACAGATGACAGTGCCGGATTTTTCGATATGAGTGGGTTTGCCAAGCGGGCCACAGACATCTATGAACTCATCGCCCTGCTGCAAGGTGTTCATCTCAGCCGTGGTCTTGCCGACAACCAGATAAACTATAGTAATAGTGCCATTTTTCTTGTCACAATCAGCTATGGTCAGGGGAATGCGTTCACCGTGGTCAGTCGTTCTGAGCATGACGAAATTGCCTGGTTTGGCCTTTTTCGCGATCTGTGGGGCGTCAATCACAACCATGGTGGTCTGGCCCGGAATCAGCTCTTCCTTCTTGAGAATCTTATAGCCCATAGGAACCCTTCCGAAATTTTAGGTGTTTTTCTTTTTTTGCCGAAAATTATTCGGCCATGCGGCCTATGCTAGTAGCTCGGAGTGGGAGGGGTTGTCAAAATTGTTTGAAGTGCTTATAGTGTAGGGTAGATTGACCTAATAATGGATTTGCCAACTCCCAAGGATGGGAGACGGAAAACCACGGATCCCTCTGGATAGAGCGTGACGAAAGTCACAGGGATGGCCGGGCTGCGATATAACGCGCCACGGCCCTTTTTTATGCAAAAAAGGGTGGTGAGCTTATCGCAAGGAGGATGGCGTGAGAGTCTTTTCCCACGCTTCCGAGCAATACCGCCGCCAATCCGCGATGGCTGAAAAGCCTCGTGAGAAAGTGCAGACCGAACCCCAGGCCAAAGTGACCACGCGGTCCTTTGGCTTCCAACTGGGCAAGTTCGGCATGGACTTCGAGTCGAGCAACACGGTCATTGACCCCTCCCTGTCCCGCGATGTCCGGGAAAATCGCCAAAAGGCTCAATCCTTCAAGGTCGAAACTGAAGTGGAAACCCTGCGGGCCAAGGTCGGACGCGAGGGCGCATACTACCGTGACCGCGACATGTCACAGGGTCAGACCGAACCCTCCCAAGCCCTGATCCAGACCGCCCTG
>JAFLJW010000101.1 GCA_022712815.1 Pseudodesulfovibrio sp.
CCTTTGATCTGGATCGTGATCTGGAACTGGCGACAGTGGACGTACAGAACCGCGTCAACCTCGCCTCTGCACAATTACCGCAAGAGGTCCGCAACTCCGGTGTTCAGGTCAAGAAGCAGTCGCCAGAGTTTGTGCTGATCATCAACCTGATCTCGGATCAGGGTCAATATGATTCACTTTTCCTCAACAACTACGCCAAGATCAATATTTATGATGCCATCAAGCGCATCGAGGGAGTCGGGGACGTCAACCTGTTTGGCGATCAGGATTACGGCATGCGTATCTGGCTCAACCCGGACCTGCTCACCTCTTACGGCCTGACGGTCGCCGATGTCATCAACGCGGTACAGGAGCAGAATGTACAGGCCCCTGCCGGGCAGATCGGCCTGCCGCCAACGTCCAGCGACCAACAATTCCAGATGACCGTACGGGTCAAAGGCCGTCTGACCGACACCACGGAATTTGGCAATATAATCCTCAAGGCCAACGATGACGGCAGCACGGTCAAGGTCCGCGATGTAGCCCGGGTCGAGCTTGGCGCAAAGAACTATATCACATTTGCCCGGCTCAACGGAAAACCAACGGCCTCGCTGCTGATCTACCAACTTCCCGGCTCCAACGCATTGGATGTGGCAAACAATATCAAGGCGACCATGGAAAACCTCGCCACATCATTCCCGCAAGGTATCGAGTACGCCATCCCCTACGATACCACCCGGTTCGTCAAATCGTCCATCGAGGAAGTTCTGTCCACGTTGGTCGAGGCACTCATTCTCGTCTTTCTGGTGGTTTTTATTTTTCTGCAAAACTGGCGGACCACGGTCATTCCCATGGTCTGCGTGCCGGTTTCACTCATCGGAACATTCGCACTCTTCCCGATGCTCGGATTTTCCATCAATACGCTGACCCTCTTCGGACTGGTGCTCGCCATCGGAATTGTCGTTGACGATGCCATTGTTGTTGTCGAAGCAACCCAGCGCATTATCGACGAAGAGGGACTTTCACCCAAAGAGGCTACCAAAAAGGCGATGTCCGAAGTCACCGGCCCGATCATTGCCAGCACGCTCGTTCTGGTAGCGGTGTTCATCCCGGTCGCCTTCATGGGCGGCATCACCGGCCAGCTCTACAAACAATTTGCCCTGACCCTGTCCGTGTCAGTGCTCATCTCGTCCGTAAATGCCCTGACACTTTCTCCCGCGCTCAGTGCATTGCTGCTCCGGCCATCCGCACCCATGCGCGGCCCACTCGGCTGGTTCTTTGCCAAGTTCAATATCGGATTCGAGGCAGTCACCAAACGATATAACGCAGCCGTGGCCTCGTTGGTCAAACGCTCGATCATGGCAATTGTCGTGGTTGCCGTGCTCATATTTGCATGTGGCGGATTATTCTCTATCCTCCCGGCAAGCTTTGTGCCGGATGAAGATCAGGGATATTTCATCGTCAACTCCATGCTGCCAGAAGGCGCGTCCCTTGAGCGATCCAATGCGGTTGCCAGAGAGATCGAAACGTATTTGAAAGACGCCCCCGGCGTTCATGACTATGTCGCGCTGGGTGGTTTCAGCCTGCTCACCGGAGCATATTCTTCATACAATACGGCCTTTTTCATCATCCTTGACGACTGGGCGGATCGCACCACGCCCGATTTGTCGCTCTCTGCCATCATGGGCAAGGCGCAAAAAGCGTTTTGGGGATTCCAAGAGGCCATTATCATGGGATTCCAGCCTCCACCCATTCCCGGCCTGAGTTCCACCGGCGGCTTGCAATTTGAAGTGCAGGATCGCACCGGTGGCTCCATTGAGGAACTGGCCGCCGTGGCAACCTCGTACATTGAAGAAGCAGGCAAACGGCCGGAAATAGCCAATCTGTTCACCACTTTCAGTGCTCAGGTGCCACAATATTACGTGGAGATCGACCGCGAAAAGGTCAAGAAACTCGGTGTGCCGGTCAACGAGGTTTTTCAAACACTCCAGACCTATCTGGGCGGCTATTATATCAATGATTTCAATAAATACGGGCGTACTTACCGGGTCATGGCCCAGGCCGATTCCCAGTATCGAAGACGGATGCAGGACTTAAGCAAATTCTACATGCGTTCAAGCGATGGCCTGATGGTGCCATTATCCACACTCAGTACAGCCAATCGCATCGCCGGTCCGGAGTACATCCAGCGGTACAATGTCTTTCGCACGGTAGAGATCAGCGCAGCCACACCGCCAGGCTACAGCTCCAGCGAAACCATGAAAGCCATGGAAGAGGTCGCCAATCAGGTCCTGCCGCAAGGGTATGGATTTGACTGGACAGCCATCGCCTATCAGGAGAAGTATTCCGGCGGCGATACCGGTCTGATCTTTGCTCTCGCCATCGTCATGGTGTTCCTGGTCCTTGCCGCTCAGTACGAAAGCTGGGCCACGCCGTTTGCGGTTATCCTTTGCGTGCCACTCGGCATCTTTGGAGGCATGTCCGCCCAGTGGATAAGTGGCTTGGATAACAATGTTTATGCTCAAATCGGGCTGGTCATGCTCATTGGCCTCGCCTCGAAAAACGCCATCCTGATTGTCGAATTCGCCAAGGAGAAACATGAGCATGGCATGTCTCTCAAGGATGCTGCCCTGAGTGCCGCCCATCTAAGGTTCCGACCAATTCTGATGACGTCGTTCGCCTTCATTCTCGGCGTCATACCGCTTGTCACCGCCTCCGGCGCGGGATCGTCGAGTCGTCATGCCCTCGGCACCTCTGTTTTTGGCGGCATGATCGCCGCCACAATCCTGGGCGTGCTGGTGGTCCCGGCATTGTATACGGCCATTCAGGGAGCAGGCATAAAATACGGACGAAAAAAGGAATCAAAGAAATAACATCTCCTTTTTACTGACAAATTAAGCAGCCAAAAAACATTAAAGGCCGTCCGAGAGGACGGCCTTTAATGTTTTTTAATTTGAGGAAATTTCAATCTTGGTATGTCTCAGCATGTCATTCTAGGCTATTCCATTACCAAGTCTTGAACTATTCTAAAGTCAAAAGGACAAGTGTCATGGACAACGCAGTTACAACAAGGAAGATTCCTAAATAGAAGCCTGCAAAAAGACGCGCGAAAAGACCAGAAGCTTTTGGCATGCCTCAATCTTTGATATGATTTGATGCTGTAAAATATATGGTTCCCCATCCCCGGAGGACGGGGAACCTACATGGAGGTGGTATATCTCGAAGGATGTGTGACTGTTGCCACGGTGGATTGCGGTCCTGACCTTTCTGAGAGCCTCATGTTATCTATGGTAAGTGCGTTACTTCCTGTTTTCCGCCAGGACCTCGGCGATGTGCCGGACTTTGACATTTGACCCCTTGACCTTGAGACCGCCACGAAGCTGCATGATGCAACCGGGGCAATCGGTCAGGAGCACTTCGGCCTTGGTCTCCTCGACATTATTCAGCTTCTTGCTGAGCAACTCGGAAGAAAGCTCCGGGAATTTCATGGAGAAAGTACCGCCGAATCCGCAGCAAACCTCTTCTTCGGTGCACTCCACATATTCCATACCGCTGGTCTCAATGAGCTTGCGCGGAGCATCATGGACATCCAGACCGCGGCAGAGGTGACACGGAGCATGATAAGTAGCCTTGGTGCCAACTTCCTTGAAGTCCTTCTTCTCCACTTTGAGTACGTCATACACAAAGGAGGAGTAATCGATGATCTTGTCCGCAAACTGCTGTGCCTTGAGGGCAAGTCTGGGATTGTCCTTCACCAGCTTGGGATAATTGTGCTTGAGGTGGGCGGCACAGGAAGCACACAGGGTAATGATATAGTCGCAGGTCTCTGCCTCGAAAGCCCTGATATTTTGCACCGCCACGTCGTGTGAAGCCTTCATCTCGCCCATCATTTGCACGGGCAGACCGCAGCAGGACTGCTCCATGGGGTACTCCATGGCAACGTCATTGGCCGCAAAGAGATTGACCGCCGCTTCCATCTGCTCGGGGTAGACGAAGTCCTGCACGCAACCGGAGAACAGGGCCACCCGATATTTGGGCTTTTCAACGTGCGGACGGTTATCCTTCCACCAGTCGCGGAACGGTGTCTCGGCGATTGTCGGCAGGGCACGGAAGCTGTGCTCCTTGGAGAAGATCAGAGGCAGGTGACGGATGAAACCGTCCTTCTCGGCCACAGGCTTCTGGCCCCATTTGGCAGTACGAAGCAAGGTATGGAACAACTTGCGATTCTTCAGCACCTTGCCAAGCAGCATATTGGGCAGCGGATGGCCGTCCTCTTCCAGAATACGGGCATGAATCTCCTTGATAAGGCGCGGCAGATCAATTCCACCAGCGCAGATATCCTTGCACGCTTCACAATTGATACAGTTCTGAACGAGATTCTTCGCCTTGTCCTTGCCATGAAAAAAGTAGGTCAGGATCAGACCAATTGCACCGATGTAGATATGGCCCATCTTGTGACCGCCCACCAGCCGGTAGACCGGACAGACATTGGCACACGCACCGCAGCGCACACAGCGGTTGACCTGAGAGAATAGCGGGTCCTTAGCCATTTCGCTCCGGCCATTGTCCAGAATAACATAGTGTATTTCCTTCTTGCCGTTCTCGGCAGAAGCACACTCGCTGGCTCCGGTGATCCACGTCACATAGGAGGTAAGCTGCTGACCGGTGGCGTTACGCGGCAAAACCTTGAGTATACGCAGGGCGTCATGGAGCTTGGGCAGCAGCTTGTCCATGCCCATGAGGGCCACATGCACGCGGGGCAGCGTGGTCACCAGTCGGGCGTTGCCCTCGTTGGTGACCAGACCGATACCGCCGGTCTCGGCCACGGCAAAGTTGGCACCGGTGATGCCCATGTCAGCCTCGACATACTTCTGACGCAACTCCCGGCGAGCGACCTTGACCAACTTCTCGATCTCGGCATCCTGTTTGGTGCCGGTAACCTCGGAAAAGAGGTCGCCCACCTGATAACGGGACAGATGAATGGCGGGCATGACCATATGAGATGGTCCCTCATGACGGAGCTGGATGATCCACTCACCCAGATCGGTTTCGGTCACTTCCAGCCCTTCGTCTTCAAGGGCGTGATTGAGCAACGTTTCCTCGGCTGTCATGGACTTGGCCTTGACTATCTTCTGACAGCCAGCGTCCTTGGCAATACCGACGATGATGGCATTGGCCTCGTCCGCATCTTTGGCAAAATGAACGTGAACACCGGAGGCCTCAGCATTGACTTTGAACTCCTCGTAGAGTTCGTCATACCTGGCCGCGGCATCATCCTTGGAGCAGGCAATCTCGTTAATCAGCTGCCTGACATCAATGTCCTTAAAGGCGTTGGCGCGCCCGGCCCGATAGGCCACAGCAAAATTATCAAGAGTGGTGCGCAGGAAATCGTTGTCCAGGGACTCGCGCAGTTCTTTGCGGTATTCTTTCAGATCTTTGGCTTTCTGCATGACTAATCCTCCAAGAGCAAAATATGCAATTCCAGTGGACCGTGAACGCCAAG
>JAFLJW010000335.1 GCA_022712815.1 Pseudodesulfovibrio sp.
AAGAACCTGCCTCAGGATTCCGAGCATCTGGTGCTCAGTATCAAGAAGGACGGCACGATTTTTCTGGATGAATATCAGGTCGGTCAGGACGAGCTTGCAGAGCACCTCAAACGCCTTGTTTCCAAGCAAAAAAAACAATTATTCCTGCGAGCTGACAAGGAGGTCGCTTACGGGATCGTTGTCCGGGTCATGGGCGAGATAAAGGGTGCCGGTATCGACCGGCTGGGCATCGTGGCCGAACAGATCAAAGACGAGAACAAGTAAGTGTCCCGCTGGCGGCATATACGGAACTTCCTGAGCTGGTTCCTCTCCATCATCCTGCATGCCGCATTGATCTTGGCGTTGGTTCAAACAGTCCACCTTGCGCCGCTGGAGCTTAAGGAGATCATGGAAGTGGACCTGACCGAGATGGAGATACCGGACAAGGTCGCCCCCTTGCCTGTGCCGCAAGAAGTTCCACCAATCGAACCGGACGCTCCAGCCGTTGCCGCCCCTCTGCCCATGGACAAGACCGTGGTTTTTGATGACTCGCCGCCTGAAATCGTTCCCCAGGCAGAATCGATTCCTGAACCTGAACCTGAGCCAGCCCCGGATATCGTTGAGATCAGCCCGGTGAAAACCAAGGAGCCGGTCGAGGAAGCCAAGCCGGACCGGATCATGGTTCGCAAGGGTGACTTTATCGCCAGTCGCGGCCACGAAGCCCGCTTTGGCCGTACCCTGATGGGGGACTATTATTCATACTCGGCCAAAGAATTTTCCGGCCAGTTCAAGACCGCAGATGACCGGGTCGTCACCATTATCGACGCCCGAAATACCAAGTACGGGCGGTTTCTGATCTATGATTCCAAAAACAAGACCCTGCGCCGCCTCAAGCAGTTCGGTAAATATGTCTACACCATCGGGCCTTCCATCCATGCGGACGAACCAATCTTTGGTTCCGTAACCTTTCTTGCCAAGGACGACCGTATCGAGCGGTTCATCCTGATGACCGATGATGACCGCCTCGCTCACTATCCGCGCAAGGTTCATGTCCGTGAGGACGATGTGGATTTTTCCGGTACAGACACGGAACTGCAAGGACACACCTGCCTCCCGCCCTATGGCGAAGGGCACACCGGAGTCGTTTTCATTCATGGTAATTTTTGCGAAGAACCGAGTCTCATTCAGGGATTCACCCGGGTTTTGTCCATGGACAATCTGGCCTCTCTCTCTTTCATACCACGCGGTTGCGACTTGGAGGACTCCGTACCCGGAACTGCCGCGGAATTTGAAGCGGACACCATCTCGGCCCTGACCTATCTCGCAAGTCGCCCCCAGGTGGACGGGAATAATGTCGGCATCTGGGGCAATGGGCCGGGTGTGGTTACCGCCATAAAGGTGGTTGGCGCATCAATCCAGACCCCGCCTAAATTTATGGTCTGCCTGCTCAACGATACCCTTGATACCAAGGTCATGCCGGGCCGGAAAGACCTGGCCCGGTTGTCCATTCCGGTCCTGTGGGTGATCACGGGCAGGAACACCGCCAAATGGAAACCGTTTCTCACCATCCTTGAAGGATTGCGAGATCGGGAAAAACGCCCATTCTCCATCATCATCGCCCCGCTCAAGGCGAGTCAGGATGTGCTCGATGCCGAAGGCGACCAGTCTGTCTGGGTGGAGCAGGTTGCCGAAGATCATGCCCGGCTCGCTGTCTCATGGATTCAGAACCTCAGTAAATAAATCCAGATAATTCATACTTTTCCCATAGACAAATGAGGCATAATGCGTCTGTCTTTCATTTGCTCAATGAATACTATATGCTGCCTATTATGACGTCTATGTCATATTGTGATTCGATACTCAAACAGCCAGCATCCCGTTGAGACACAGTGAAGAAAGATAATTCAGCAAAGGTAGAAATGATCTGGAATGCACAAGTTGCGGGCCTTGAACGCAACCCGCACCTCTTCAAGCAGGTTCTTGATGCATCGGGTGTGGCAATGACCATTCGTGACTGCAATTTGCGCCCCATTTTTGCCAATCAGGCTTTCACCGATTTTTATGGATATTCGGTTGAGGAACTTCGCAGCCTCCCGCTCAGTAAGATTCTTTTGAAAAAAACGCTTCGCCTGACTGAGGAGACAGTCAGGCCGACAGTCCTGGCCGGCAAGAGTTGGGATGGAGAATACACCATCCGTACCAAGGACGGCCGCCTGTACTCGGTTTGGGGCCGATTCGACCCGATTCTGGATGCCTCAGGCGAAGTTACCCACGTCATTACGATCATGCACGATGTATCCGCTACCATGCGGTTGCGCAACGCCTTGACCCAGACCGAACGGCACCTTCATTTTTTCTCTGAAAATACCAGCGACTGTCTATTCCGAATTCGACTGTCTGACGGACGATATGATTACATAAGTTCTGCCATAGAAAGCATTACAGGCTACTCTCCCCAGGAATTCTACGAAACACCAAGGTTGTTTGAAAGGCTGTCTCCCTCCGAATGGGGCGAGACTTTTGAATTGTGGTGGAGTGAATTCCTGAACGGAAAATCAAGGTACGAGTATGAATCGCCGTTGACACACAGGGATGGCTCCCGCAAGTGGATCAATCAACGTATCACGGTAGTCAGGGACGAAACCGGCAACCCCATTGCCGTTGAAGGAATTGCCACAGACGCCACCGCTCGCAAGCGTGCGGAAGAAGCTGTTCATGAAAGCGAATCCCGGTTCCGCACCTTGTTTGAAGATTCCCCGATCTCTCTGTGGGAAGAGGACCTGACCCGTCTCAAGGCATATTTTGATGAACTCAAGGCTCAGGGAGTTACCGACTTCAGAAAACATTTTTATGATAACCCCGTGGATTTGAGGAAATGCATCACCCTCGTGGAGGTGGTTGATATCAACAAGGCGACCCTGGATTTGCTCAGGGCCAGAAGCAAGGAAGAACTGCTCGGCAATCTGGACAAGGTCCTGACCGATAGCTCCATGGCCGCGTTCACCGAGGAGATGATCCTGCTCGCATCGGGCGGTTGTGAGTATTGCGGCGAGATTACCCACCGCACCCTTGATGGCGACATTATATGGCTCATAGTCCATTTTACGGTCCCCCCTGAATATAAGAAGACTTTGTCCCGCGTCATTGTCTCCCTGCTTGACGTCACTCCCAGGAAACGTGCCGAGGAAGCCCTGATGGACTCCGAGGAACGGTATCGCGTGTTGGTGGAAAACGCTCAGGAAGGCGTTGTCGTCACTCAGGATGGTGTGACCCAATATATCAATGAAGGGATGACGGATATCCTTGGCTTCTCGGCTGAGGAATTGAAACAGATTCATCCTCTGGAGATGGCTCATCCGGACGACAAGCTAAAGGCTCTTGACCAACTGGTGCAGTGCGTGTCGGGCAGGAAGGAGGACGGGGTCTCCTCGTTCAGGGTCATCACCAAAGGCGGGCAGATCAAATGGCTGACCCTTATCGTCAAGCCCATCATGTGGGAGGGGGCCGGGGCTCAACTGGAAATCCTCACCGACGTGACCATTCACAAGACACTGGAAGATGAGTTGCGTTCCGCCCATGTGGAAATGGAGGATCGGGTCAAAAAACGGACGACCGAACTGTCCGAAGCCAATGTTCAACTCAAGGCCGAAGCAGAACAAAGAGAAAAGGCGCAGGAGCACATCCTGTCCCTTTCCCAACAGCTCCTTCGTATTCAGGAAGACGAACGCCAGCGCATCTCCCGCGACCTGCACGACAACGTGGCCCAGGATCTTTCATCCATAGTGTTGCAAATGGAAACCCTGTTCGACGGGCACCCTCAAGAAGGGGATGAACTCTTCAAACGCGGCGAGGCTGTGGCGAATATCCTTCGGGGGGCCATCGCCTCGGTCCGCGATATAGCCTACGGCCTCAGCCCTCCCGCCCTTGGTCAGCTTGGTCTGGCGCGGGCTTTGGAAAATCATTGTCAGGATATCTGCGGTCGGGCTGGAATCTCCGTTGACTTTTATGCGGCGGGGATTGAAAATATTAATATGAATTTTGATACAGAAATCAATATTTATCGTATGGTTCAGGAGGCAATTACCAATATGGTCAAACACGCACACGCTTCCAAGGCCACAGTTCGGCTGGTCAAGAGTCACCCCGATATCCTGATCAGGATCGAGGACAACGGTCAGGGCTTTGAGGTCGTAAAGCGCATGGCTGAAGGCATCGAGGAAAAACGTATGGGACTACGAAGCATGGAAGAACGTGCCCGGTTGATCGGCGGTTCCATGGAGATACAATCCTTGGCCGGAACCGGGACCAGGATCATATTCAAAATACCCATTGATAATGCCAGGAGGCGTGGCTAGCATGAAAATAATGATCGTCGATGACCACCCTTTGTTCAGAGAAGGTCTGAAAACCATAGTCAACCGAGACAAAAAATATACAGTTGTCGCCGAGGCGGGCAATGGCAAGGAAGGCATTCAGCTCGCCAAAAAACACCGGCCCGATATCATGTTGGTAGATATTTCCATGCCCGGCAAAAATGGAATACAGATGATCCGGGAACTGAAAAACCTCCTGCCGGAAACTTTTTTCATCATCATTTCCATGCATTCGGAAGCAGATTACATCGTGGAAGCCTTTCGGGTCGGCGCGACCGGGTACCTGATCAAGGAATCTGCCGCCACCCAGCTGATCAAAGGCCTTGATGCGGTTGCCGCAGGAGAACTGTTTCTGGATGGGGCCTTGTCTCAGGAAGTGGTCTTCAAGCTATTGCAAAGCAAATCTGACGAAACCAGCGGAAAAAAAGACCCGTACACTACTTTGACGGCCCGAGAACAGGAGGTCATGCGCATGCTGGCCGAGGGACTGACCGCCAAAGATGTGGCCAAAAAACTTTATATCAGCCCCAAGACTGTGGAGAATCATCGTACCAACCTGATGAAGAAACTCGGCCTGAACAGCACTGTGGAACTGATCCGCTACGCAGCCAGACTCGGACTCATCGACCTTGACACATGGGCCATTTGACAAGCACTTATCGATAGCCTTGTCGATGGGATGTTTCCGAAAACATAGCCTTTATCGCTGTCGATATTCCACTTACGCCTTGGAA
Organism: Pseudodesulfovibrio sp.; assembly: GCA_022712815.1. Classification (GTDB taxonomy): domain Bacteria; phylum Desulfobacterota; class Desulfovibrionia; order Desulfovibrionales; family Desulfovibrionaceae; genus Pseudodesulfovibrio. The sequence goes on from JAFLJW010000335.1 coordinate 5,087, forward strand.
CCAGCCCACTCCTTTTCTGGAACAGCCTGATCCACCAACATAATGGGGATCCCGTCTTTGACAGGATACACAACCTTGCATCTGGTGCAGGCCAGCCCGTCTTCTTTTGGCTGCAAAGAAAGAGTCCCCTTGCATTTGGGGCAAGCCAGAATATCCAAAAGATCTTTATTGAGCGTCATTGTTTCCTCCTGATGATCGGTGGAATCTACACCGCAAAGGCATGACTGGCAATCCTCTCTCTTTCATGCTTTTGATGCCCGAAATGATTTTCAGACAATGTCAGCCCTCGCTGTCGCCTGCCAGCAATATCGGCCATGAAGAATCCTGCATTGCTCCCTTTACCTGTCACTTGGGAATCTGCTAAACCTTGTCTGCAACCGGTGTGGCCTGCTATCATGGCAATTCAATTATACCCTACATACAAATTATGAGCATAGATCTTCACACCCACTCCACGGCATCGGACGGCACCCTGTCCCCCACCGAACTCATCAAGCTCGCTAACGATTCAGGTCTGGATGCCATTGCCATCACAGACCACGACACGTTTCAGGGAGTGCCGGAAGCCCTTGAAGCGGGCAAGAAATTCGGCATCGAGGTCATCCCCGGCTGTGAAATGAGCCTTGAATCTCCTGTGGGTGCGGGATGGATGCACGTGGTCGGCCTTTGGCTTCCTCCAAAATCGGAAGAGCTTCAGACGGCATTTGACTGGGTCCTTGAAGGCCGCAAAACCCGCAACCACGAGATCGTGAAAAAGCTCCGTTCCCTTGGTATCAGCATCACCTATGATGCTGTCGCAGCCCGGGCCAAGGGGACCCTTGGCCGTCCCCATTTTGCGCAGGAACTCGTTTCGCTGGGCGTTGTTTCCTCTGTTAATGAAGCGTTCAAGGTCTGGCTCGGCGACAATGGTCGGGCATATGTTCCCAAGCGTAAACTCCAGCCAAAACAGGCCTTGGGTATTCTGAAGAATATCGGAGCCACCGCCATTCTCGCTCACCCTTTTGCCCTGGGACTGAACTATACACAGATCGAAGAACTCGTCCGCGAACTCATGGATGACGGTCTGGACGGCATAGAAGTCTACTACTCGGAACACGACGATGCCGCCACCAAGGGATTCTTGGAGATAGCCCAACGGCTCGGCCTGCTCATCAGCGGCGGCTCTGATTTTCACGGTGATGTCAAACCGAGCATCAGCCTCGGCAAGGGCAAGGGAGGCCTGCATGTACCAACCGAGCTACTGGATATAATGAAGGAAGACCGTCGATCAAAAGGACTCCCGGTTTAACAAAGCCTGTCTCATATTCCTGTTTCATATAGAATTGTGTCCTGTGGGAGAAACCATGCCGTCAAAGAATATTTACATACCTGAACTTCTCGTCCCTGCCGGAGACATGGAGAAACTTGAGACCGCCATTCTGTATGGGGCGGATGCCGTCTACCTTGGTGGCGACACCTTGAACCTGCGCGCCGGTGCAGGCGGATTCACCGAAGCCGAGCTTGCCACCGGGCTGGAAAAGGCACGGGCGGCAGGGGTGAAGGCGTACTTTGTCCTGAACGTCTATCCTCGTGAAAGCATGTTGCCCCAAGTCCGTAAATACATCGAAATGTTAAGAGAGCTGAAGCCGGACGGGGTCATCGCCGCAGATCCGGGCGTGATTAGAATGCTGCGCCGCGAACTTCCTGAAGTGCCGGTTCACGTCAGTACACAGGCGAACACGTCCAACTCGGAATCTGTCCGGTTCTGGCGTGAATGCGGGGCCAAACGGGTCAATGTGGCGCGTGAACTCCGTTCCCAGGAGCTCATGGAGATGCTCGCCATCACCCGTAAGCAGATGCCGAACATGGAACTTGAGGTGTTTGTACACGGCTCCATGTGCATGGCTATTTCCGGGCGATGCTACATGTCCGCCTTGCTCAATGACCGGCCCGGCAATCTGGGTGAATGTTCGCACCCCTGCCGCTATGAATACAAGCCGACTTCCATTACGTTTGAGGAGCGGACCCGGCCCGGCGAACCGCTGTGGGAAATACGCGAATATGGTGGAGATTCCGGCGAAAATTTCACCTTTGAAACCGATGACGATGAATTTTTCTTTGAGCCTCCGGGTTCTGACGAGTCCGGCACCGAAGCACCCATAGACCCGGCCTTGTCCCTGGCCCACGACACGGGCGGATGGACCAAGTTTTTCGCAGCTCAGGACCTCTGCCTGTTGCATTATCTGGAGTGGTTCTCGCGGATGAAGGTCACCTCGGTAAAGCTGGAAGGGCGCACTAAAAGCTCGGCCTATCTGGCTCAGGTGGTGGACGCGTACAAGACCGCGCTCACAGACATTTCCAAGGGAGAATTCAAGGCTGAGAAATATTTGTCCGAACTGGTCAACGCAGCCACACGCCCCATGACCACCGGATTCTTCGACCCGGCCCGGCGCGGGGCCATCGCCATGCCACCGGATGAAGGCGAAAAACGCCCGGTGCTGGCTCGTATTCTGGAGCAGGCAAGTGACGGCAAATGGCTCATCCAGACCAAATCCCGCTGGAGAACCGAAGAAGACATGGAATTACTCATCCCCGGCCTCGTCCGGCCCCGAATTTCATCCGAAGACTACGGCGTGGAAAACGATCAGGGCGTGGGCCTCAATATCTCCCACCCCGGCCAGCGCGGCCTGCTGATCTGCGACCACCCGGAAATCAGACCGGGCATGTTCATTCGTCAACCCTGGGATATGGATGGGCTGGAATAGTAGTCCAAATGCTTGTGGTTAAGAAAATTTTAACCCGTTTCTTTTATCTTGATAATTCTTAATTAAGGTTTTTACATTTTTTTTAACTATAAAGGTAGATGGTAAAAATATCCTTGTCTTTTTTGACAATGCCATGTTTTTTGCTGGTTGTACTACTTGTCTAAATACAGTTCAAAATAGTTGCGGAAGAAATACTGACGGTTTCTACGGTAACCAGTAGTTTCATATAATATGCCGAGTTTGATGAATTCGAGGATTAGAGAATTTGCTGTTGGGCGCGAGACTCCGAGCAATTTTTCAATCTGAGGTCCAGCCAGATATGGGCGTACATATAATTCTTCCAGAAGTCTGGTTCCATTGTGCATACGCCCCCCAAGACTTTGGATGCGAGACCGCATGTCTTCGCGCATGGAAATAATGTTTTGAAAGGTCTCAACACCTTTTCGAGCTGTATCTCTGACTGCGACCAAAAAAAATCTTACCCATTGTCCTAAATCATCAGATTCACGAACAGTGGTTAGCGAATCATAGTATTGCCCTTTGTATTTTGCCAAATGTGCTGAGAGATAAAGGGATGGCTTGGCAAGCAGCCCTTTGTCGAGAAGATAGAGGCCAATGAGCAACCTGCCAATTCTGCCATTACCATCAAGAAATGGGTGTATTGTCTCAAACTGGTAGTGACTGATTGCAATGCGAATGAGGTGTGGGACATTTATTTTTTCATTATGCCAAAATTTTTCCAGATCACTTAGGAGTTCAGGAAGTTCGTCATGATGGGGAGGGATGAAGACGGCATCGGATAGAGATGTTCCACCAATCCAATTTTGTGAACGTCTGAATTCACCAGGCGTTTTGCGGTCACCGCGAACCCCGTCGAGCAAACGTTCATGTGTCTGCCGCAGCAGGCGATTTGAGAGGGGAATATCCTCAAGCTCTTTGATGGCCATATTCATGGCCATTATGTAATTTTGTACTTCCTGCCAGTCATCGCGTTTTTCATCAGCAATATATTCTTTCTCGACAACTGCTTCATCCATTTTAGTCTGCGTGCCTTCAATTTGGCTGGACGTGTTGGCTTCTTTGACAACATGCATGAAAATAAATCGGTCTACATCCGGAACAATAAGAGAAAAAGTATCCAACTGAGCAAGAGCGGTGCTGGCCTCTTCCAAAAGACGATTTATGCGGGCATCGTCCCAAGTCCATTCCTGATTGATGGGAATCGGACTGAAACTTTTATACTTAAATTGTTGTTTGTAGATACCTGTTTTAAAATTTTCGAGTTTCATGTCGCCTCCATTTGAAGGCAAATATGTACCTGCCTGTCATCAAAAAGCAAGTCTTGCAGGATATTTCGTAGAAAATTTGTTTTTGAAACAGAGTCTGCCATTATTTGATAAAGTTAATCAAATCAACCTGTTGCCTTACCGTACAACGCATAATACCCGCTCGGCACGACAACCAGCGTGAACAGCGTAGAGGCCAGCAAGCCGAAGATTAGTGCCCAGGCCAGACCGGAGAATATTGGGTCAAAGGTGATGGGCCATGCTCCGAGGGCGGTGGTCAGGGCGGTGAGCACGATGGGTCGCATTCGGACTGCGCCAGACTGGACTATGGCCTCCTTGAGCGGCTTGCCGGATTTTACTTCCTTCTGGATGAAATCAATGAGCACCAGCGAGTTGCGGATGACGATGCCGCCCAGCGCGATCATGCCGATCATGGAGGTGGCGGTGAAGAATACCGGGTCGCCGTAGCCGCCGACAGTTCCTCCAGCAATGAGATTGAGCAGCCAGAATCCGGGCATGATGCCGAGCAATGTCAGCGGGATGGCAGACATTATCAGGAGCGGCAGCAGGAAGGAGCCGGTTTCGGCTATCAGCAAGATATAGATGCCCATGAGCGCGGCTGCGTTGGCTATGCCCAGATCACGGAAGACATCAAGGGTGATCTTCCATTCCCCTTCACCAGCCCATTCGGCGCGGGTGCCGGGAGGCATGGGGTCGTCCCTGAGTCGCGATTGCAAATCAAGCACTGCCTCGCCCGGGGGGATGCCCGCAGTGTCGGCAAAGACGTAGGCCACGCGTTTCAGATTTTTGTGGTAGATCGGCTGCTCTGCCGGGACTTCACGGAAACTTCCCAGCTCGGCCAGCGGGACCATGGCCCCGCCCGGTGTCTTGATTCGCAGTTCTCCCAGCGTGTCCGGCCCGGTTCGCAGGGCCACCGGCAGCACCATGCGGATGGGCAACGGCTGACGCTCATGCGCCATATGCACGGATGCCGGAATTGCTCCGGACAGGGCCAGACGCAGGGTTTCCACTACATCGGCGGCAGTGACGCCGTGCAGGGCTGCCTTTTCCTTGTCCAAAACAAAATCAATCATCATCCGGTCGGTTTCGGAGGAGTCGTCCAGATCCACCAGACCGTGCTCGGTTTCCATGAGCGAACCAATATGCTTTGCGCCGTCTATGAGCGACGAATAGGGCAGGCCGGGCTTGCCGTATATCTCCGTGGTCAGGGTCGCAATCACTGGCGGACCGGGCGGGGTCTCGATGAGTTTGAGCGTTGCGCCATGCTTTTTGGCGATGGCATCCAGATCGTTGCGCAACCGGAGTCCAAGGGCGTGGCTTTGCTGGTTTCGCTCGGATTTGTCCACCAGATTGATGCGGATATCCGCAAGATTTGGCTGTTCGCGCCAGTAATAGTGACGGACCATGCCATTGAAATCCATGGGTGACGGAGAACCGGAATAGGTGACGTAGTTGGTCACTTCCGGCACCCCGCGCAGGTAGCTCTCAAAGTCGCGCAAGGCCCGGTCCGTCCGC
>JAFLJW010000221.1 GCA_022712815.1 Pseudodesulfovibrio sp.
GGTCTGATAGATGCACTCGATACCGTGCCGACGTGCATCGCGAGGCCGTTTGAGTTCGACTTTTTCGCCGTTGATGATGATCTCACCCTCGTCACAGGGGATGGCCCCGGACAAGGCTTTCATGAGCACGGTTTTGCCCGCACCGTTATGGCCGAGTACGCCGACGACTTCACCGGGCATGAGGTCGATGGAGACATTTTGGACAGCGTGTACGCCGCCGAAACGTTTATGGATATTGCGCATTTCCACGAGTGGTGTTTGTTTTGTCATGGTCGCGCTCCTATCGTTTGTTCTTGTTGTAGATGACATCGAACCAGACGGCGACGATGAGGACCACCCCGATGACCACCTGCCGCATGGCGCTTGTCACGCCGAGCAGGACCATGCCGGATTCAAGGGACTGCATGATCACCGCTCCGAGGATGGCCCCGGCGATGGAGCCGATTCCGCCAGCCAGCGAAGTTCCGCCAATGACCGCTGCCGCGATGACGTTGAGTTCCGCCATGGTTCCCATGGAGTTGGCCCCGGCATTGAGACGTGCCGTGGTTATGACCGCAGCCACACCGCACAGGATGCCCATGACCATGAATATCAGCATGGTTACGCGTGGCACGTTGATGCCGGACAGTTCAGCCGCTTCCGGGTTTCCGCCGATGGCGAACACGTAACGTCCGAACTTTGTTATATTGGATAAAAGTGTCATGAGCACGACCACGCCGATGAGAATCAGGACGGGGATTGGGATACCGCGCGGAATTTCCGTGCGGGGTTTGTAGTAGGAGTTCATGATTATGACGAATACGCAGACCAGACTGATGCTGAGGATCAGCAGAGCAATTTCTGCCCAGACCGGCTTTGGTTTGAAGCCATATTTTTTTTGGCGTACGCGACTTTTTAACGCGCGGAAAAACATGATGGCAATGACTACGGCCCCAAATATCCAGCTCCAGAATTCTCCGATGGAGCCGTTGATACCGCCGCCGAGCAGCTGATAGGTTTCATCCATGGGGGCGACAGTGCGTCCGTCCGTGACGAGGTAAGCCCCGCCTCTGAAGATGAGTAGTCCTCCAAGGGTGACGACAAAGGCCGGGACTCCTCGGAAAGCGACCCACCATCCTTGCCACAGGCCGATCAAGGCCCCGAGCAGAAGCCCGCAGACTACGGTCAGGGGCCAGTTCCAGCCAGCGCCGAGCGTGAAGACGTGAACCTGCAAAAAAGCGATGGACATGCCGGTAAAGCCAAGTGCCGAACCAACCGAAAGGTCGATGTGCCGGGCCACGATGACGAGCACCATGCCGGTGGCCATGATTCCGACAACACTGGTCTGCACGGCCAGATTGTAGAGGTTGCGAGGTTTGAGGAAAATCCCGTCAACGTTGGAGAGGTCCCATATTTTGGCAAAAACGCCTTGCGTCTCCAGATGGCTCCATAGCTCAGGAGAATTTCCTCCGGTAGAGAGCAGGTCCCATGCCTTTGGGAAAAAACTTCCGGTCAGTAAATGGAGAAATATCCATATGAAGACCAGAATGCCGATCATTGCCACCATACGGGTATCAATCTCAAGTTCGCAACTGATGCGGGCGTACCACGAGGATTTACAGTCTTTGGGTCGAGGATTCATAAAATCGCCTATCCCTGAAAAGTGTTAATGCTTATTCTCGGTATATCCTGAAACAGACAATTGGAAAAGATCGGGAGGCTGTGCTTGATGGAAAAAAGGGACGCCCTGTTGGACGTCCCCGGTATTTTTCCCTGAGACCACGTGCTTACGGGCACTGGCCTTTGACACCCTGACAAAGGACGTCTTTTTCAATCCAGCCAGCATCGACAACAACACTCAGGTTGTCTTTGGTGACGGGGACTGGAGCCAGCAGGATGGCATCCATCTCAATTCCCTTGGCGCCGCCGGACCACTTGATTGCAGCCTTGGGAGTCTCGCCCTTGGCCAGCTCAACAGCGATCTTGGCTGCGGCTGCGCCCAGTGCGCGAGCGTCCTTCCAAACGGAGACGGTCTGGATGCCGCGAGCGACGCGGTTCAGAGCGGCGTGGTCGCCGTCCTGACCGGAAACCGGAGTAACGCCTTCCATGCCCTGAGCGGTCAGAGCTGCAACAACACCACCGGCGGTGCCGTCATTGGAAGCGACAACTGCATCGACTTTGTTGTCCAGAGCGGTCAGGATCTGTTCCATGTTGCGCTGGGCTACTTCAGGCTTCCAGCCATCGGTTCCCTGGGAAGCAACGTTCTTGATCTTGCCGGACTTGATGGCCTTGTCGAGAACTTCAAGCTGGCCTTCGTACAGGAATTCGGCATTGGGATCTGTGGGTGCGCCCTTGATGAAGACGTAGTTGCCTTCGGGTTTGACAGCAAAAACTGCACGGGCCTGCATGCGACCAACTTCTTTGTTGTCGAATGTCAGGTAGAAGACGCTTGCCTTTTCGATGAGGCGGTCATAACCGACAACCGGGATACCTTCGGCCTCGGCCTTGGCAACGGCGGGCAGGACTGCGTCTGCGTCCCAGGCGAGAATGATCAGGG
>JAFLJW010000102.1 GCA_022712815.1 Pseudodesulfovibrio sp.
CTTTTGCGACCTGACCGGCTTTGCCCATTGCGTTGCCGTGACCAGTGGTACGGCGGCCATCCATCTCGCGCTACGTCTGCTTGGCGTGGGACCGGGTGATGTTGTCGTCGCCTCCACACTGACCTTTATCGGGTCTGTCACCCCCGTCACTTTTCTGGGGGCCGAACTCCATTTCGTTGATTGCGACGAGTTGACGTGGAACATGGACCCCGCGCTTCTCGCTCAGGCCATTGACGAGATTCAGGCCAGCGGCAAACGGGTGGGCGCGGTTGTTCCCACGGATCTCTATGGCCAGTGTGCAGATTATGACGCGCTCAAGGCTGTCTGCGATTCCCGGTCCGTTCCGTTGCTCATCGACGCTGCCGAATCAGTGGGCGCGACCTACAAGGGACATCATGCCGGATATGGCGGCGATGCGGCTATTTACTCCTTCAACGGCAACAAGATCATCACCACCAGCGGCGGGGGCATGCTGGCATCGGATGATGGTGAGTTCATCAATGAAGCGCGGAGGCTCGCCCAGCAGGCGCGGGACGACACCCCGCATTACGAGCACACCACCATCGGCTACAATTACCGGATGAGCAATATCCTGGCGGGTATCGGGCTGGGACAGCTCGACATGCTTGAGTCCTTCGTGGCCCGGCGGCGGGAGATATTTCAGTGGTACGAGAAAACGCTCGGAGACCTGCCGGGTATTGAGTTCATGCCGGAAGCAACATATGGCAGGGCCAACCGCTGGCTGACCGTCATGCTTCTTGATAAGGAAAAATTTGGCGCAGGTCCGGAGGCAATCCGGCTGGCTTTGGAAGATGAGAATATCGAGTCCAGACCAGTCTGGAAACCCATGCACATGCAGCCGGTTTTTTCGGGCGTTTCCTGCACCGGGGGGGGCGTGAGCGAGGACCTGTTCCTGCGCGGGCTGTGTCTGCCCTCTGGAACGGCAATGACCGAGACAGACCTTGAACGGGTGGCCCGCGCCATCAAGAGCATATAAAGAATGAAGCTGAACCTGCCCAATTTTCGCAATTTCAATTTTTACGCCATGTTCCTTGCGGATATGGTCATCTTCACGCTGGCCCTTTATGGTGCGTACTTGTTCCGGTTCGATTTTGCTGTTCCAAGTCAGTTTATGACCCAATTCAAAGGGCTGCTTAAGTATGTCCTTGTCCTCAAAGGGCTGTTTTTTCTGTCTTTCGGTCTGTACCGGGGAATGTGGCGATATACCAGCCTGGATGATTTCTGGAAACTGATCAAGGTAACGGCTGCCCAAAATCTGCTCTTGGTTTCATTTGTTGTTTTTCGTTTCACGTTAATGGGCGTGCCTCGTAGCGTGTTTGTCCTCGACTGGGTGCTGACGCTGGTTTTATGTAGCGGCCTCAGGCTTTCCATTCGGACTTTTTTCACCAAAACCATGTCATTGACCTCGCCGCTGGCTGACCGGAAGAATATTCTGGTTATCGGTGGTGGCAGCGCGGCGGAAAAGATCAGCCGCGAAATGACGGCTAATCCGGCCCATTACAATCTTGTTGGTTTTCTGGATGATGATCCGGGCAAGAGGGGAAGGACCATCCACGGCAAGCCGGTGCTCGGTCTCATCGAAACCCTGGGGTTTGTGGTTGATCGCACCCCGGTGGACGAAATTTTCATCTCCGTGTCCGAAGCGTCCGGGGAGCAGATGCGGCGGATAGTGGATACCTGCAAGGATACGGGCGTGCCACACAGGATTTTGCCAGCCATGACCGAGATCATGGACGGCAAGGTGACCATCAAGGCCCTGCGCGATATCAACTATCTCGATCTGCTCGGGCGAAGCCCGGTAACCCTCGATACCGAGCGGATTCAGGGGTATATCACGGATCAGACAATTCTCGTCACCGGCTGCGGCGGGAGCATTGGTTCGGAACTGTGCCGTCAGATCGTACGTTTCAAACCGGCCTTGATCGTGCTGGTGGATGCCAGTGAGTACAATCTGTATTCAATTCAGATGGAGCTGCACCACGAAATTGGCTTCACTGATTATGCCACCGTGCTCGGCAACATCACGGACCGCAAGCTGATGGACCGGACATTTTCCGAGTTCAGGCCGTCTGTCGTCTTTCACGCCGCTGCCTACAAGCACGTACCCATGCTGGAACGCAACCCCTGGCAGGCGGTGCGCAATAATATCGAAGGCTCCCAGGCGATTATGGAGACCGCAGTGGCTGCTTCGGTCGAGCGGTTTGTGGTCGTTTCCACTGACAAAGCTGTCCGGCCCACCAATGTCATGGGCGCAAGCAAACGTGTGACCGAGCTGCTGATGCAATCCATGCAGAGGGCGTCCACCCGGTTCATGGCCGTGCGGTTCGGAAATGTGGTCGGCTCTTCGGGATCGGTTGTTCCACTTTTCAGGAAACAGATCGAATCCGGCGGTCCCGTGACTGTCACCCATCCCGAGGTCACCCGCTATTTCATGAGCATTGCCGAGGCCTCCCAGCTCATCCTGCAAGCCGGGAGCATGGGCGACAACGGAACCGGCGGCGAGATTTTCGTTCTGGACATGGGCGTACCCGTCAAGATCAGCGACATGGCAAGCGATCTGATCCGGCTTTCGGGCAAGGAGCCGGGCGTGGATGTGGAGATCAAATACACTGGCCTGCGCGAGGGAGAAAAGCTGTATGAGGAGCTGATCACCGAAGGCGAGGGCATCGTTCGCACCGAGCACGAAAAGATACTCGTCCTCGGTTCTGACTGCTGCATCGCTGCCGAGGATTTGGAAAAGGGACTTGCCGGGTTAAAGGATGCCAGACGGTCCCACGATGGTCAGGCCATTCGCAACATATTGAAACGATTGGTCCCGGAGTATTTGCCAGAGTACAACTAGCTGTAATTACTCTCAAAGATAAGTAAAAAATTTATCAAATCCGGTGTAATTCAGCCAACCGCCCGATTTTCAAGAAGTTTTCTAGACTTTGCGCAAACCCTTGTGGGATGGCGTATTCGAGAAAATATGACCAAGTGACTTGATTTAACTGAGTTTCCCGGTTACTAATATAGAGAACTGTCAGAAACTAACCGCTTTTGATAGGGTTTCCTATGCGTCTGAAACATTTGGGATTCAAGATTTGCGGAGGGGAAAAAGACGATGGGACCAAAGGATTCGGACTGTATTTTTTGCAAGATCGTGGAAGGGGACATCCCCTGCGCCAAGGTCTGTGAATCAGAGACCTGTCTGGCCTTTTTGGACATAGCACCCGTTAACGCAGGGCATGTACTCGTGCTGCCCAAAGGGCATTACCCGACGCTCATGGACATCCCGAAAGAGCTGGGAGGCGACCTTGTTGAAACTCTGTCCAGGGTGGGCAAGGCGGTCATGGAAGTCACCGGAGCTGAGGGCCTGAACCTCATTCAGAACAATTTTGAGGTGGCTGGGCAGTTGGTGCATCACGCGCATTTTCATCTTATTCCGAGGTTCTCGGACGATGGACTGATGCTGTGGCCCCAAACCCCGTATGAAAATCAGGATGAGATGAGCAGAATTGCGGCAGATATAGCTAAATTGCTGAAATAATTTTTTGGAAACCTTTTTTGGAGGCGATCAATGAGCACCCTCACCAAAGCTGGCATCGTAGATTACATCTATGAGCGTACTGACAAGAACCGTGCTGAGATCAAGGATCTGGTAGAATCCGTTCTTGAGATCATGAAAATCTCAGTGAAGAAAGACCACGCCCTTCTGATCAGTGGCTTCGGAAAATTCGAGGCCTATGACAAGCGTGCACGCAAGGGACGCAACCCCCAGACAGCCGATACCATTACCCTGCCCCCGCGCAAGGTCGTAGTGTTCAGACTGTCCCGGAAGTTTCGCGCCGAACTCAACCCGGCTTAACCAACTGTTGAAAAAGGCCCGATTAACTGCGTCAAATGAATTGTTGGCGAGTCTTCGAGCTTACAAGATTTTATGCCTCAGGTATGCTGCGGGAAAGCCAGACCCCTCACGTATTAAAAATACGTTTCGGTCCTGTCTTCCCCCCTTGTGCCTTGCATTTGAATCTTTTTGAATAGTTTGTAACAGCTACTCTTTCATGGAATTGCTCAGTACAAAACCCTTTGGGTAGTCTGCAAGCAGCTTTGAAAGAGCTTCCCGGGCCGATGCTTCATCCGGGAAGGTTCCCGCCTGTATGCGGAACAGCCCATCTTCAGTCCTGGACAATCTGGAGCCCTTGTACCCATCCGAAAGGAGACGTGCGAGGGCTCTGTTTGCGTTTTCAAGGTCTGAGAAAGCACCTATCTGCACATAGTATATTTTGCCTTGGGGCGCGCTCTGGGCTTCGGATTCAGTTTTTTTGTCCTGCCCTGCCTCAGGAGCGGCAGTCTGACCAGTTGTGGACGGAGCAGTCATGGGTTCTTCTTCAAGCTCACCTTCCCTGATGGTTGCGACCGGGGCAGCCTCCTTCGGGGCATCAACTGTATATGTTTCTTCAATGAGTTCGGGCTTCTTCTGCACGGCTTCAGTTTTTTGGGCCGGAGTTGTCACCACTGGTGCTGTTGGCTGTTGTCCAGGAGGTGAGGAAACAATATGCTTGCGGCCACATCCATTCAACACCAGAATCAGCATCACTGCCAGCACACCTGAAAACAGGCTGGTCATCATTTTTTTCTTCATGGTAAAAGCCCCCTTGCACCTTTTTTGCGTTGCGTACGCGGTAGCATGCACCGCCGTGGGAAGTCTAGAGATAATCTAAACTAGCCGAGGTCCGAAAGGTTGGCAAGAGAATATCTGGCAGGGTTTTATCCGGTCGCGGGCAACCACCTGATCCTCATGGAGCAGACCATGAAGAGTCCTACAGGGTCAGGCCCAGTGGTTCAAGGTACATCTCGCCCTTGAAGGTCAGTTCGGCTGCGCCTTGCAGGAAGATATCGCCGTTTTCGAGAAAAACAGTGAGCACCTCGTTGCTGGTGGTGGTCAGGTCGGCGTAGCTGCCGGTCAGGCCAAGCCCGTTGGCGATGAGCTGGGTTGCTGCCGCACCAGTCCCGCAGGCATAGGTTTCAGCCTCGACACCGCGTTCGTAGGTACGAAGCAGCATGGTTTTTTCATCCTTGACCTGAGCAAAGTTGACGTTGGTTCCGGCAGACATGAAATGGTCATGGTAGCGAATCTTGGGGCCAAGAGTCATGATGTCGAGAGTTTCGAGATCGTCCATGAAGACGACTACATGTGGGACACCTGTATCAGCGAAATGAACGGTCATCGGCTGGCCGTCGATATCGAGCTTGATGTTTGTCTTGGTGCTGACTGGAGGCGTGAGCTGCACCTTGACCCGGCCTGTATTCGGATCGCCCGGCAGCACCTGAACCTTGATGGGCCCGGCATCGGTTCCAAATGTGTGCTCGGCAGGGGCCAGACCGATGGCATGGGCGAGCTTGCCCGCGCAACGCGATGCATTGCCGCACATCTCGGCGCGGGAGCCATCGGAATTATAGAAATGCCAACGATAATTCAGGTTCGGATCATCCGAATTCTCGAGA
>JAFLJW010000347.1 GCA_022712815.1 Pseudodesulfovibrio sp.
GATGTCGTCATCCTTGCCAGACACGGACATGAGCACACCATTCCTCCCACGCATGTCAATTACCGTGCAAATGTTCAGGCATTGAAAGATGCCGGTTGTACCATGATCATTGCGACAACCGCCTGTGGTTCGCTACGCCAGAGAATCGACCGGGGGCATCTTGTTATCCTTGATCAGTTCATCGACTTTACCCGTCTGCGCACAGTCTCATTTCACGAAGAGTTCGAGCCTCATAGCGCAACCCACACCGGCATGGCTGATCCTTTTGATGAAACACTTCGCTCTCTCATGAATGATGCGTGTGATGCTCTTGATATCACGCACCATGAAACAGGTACGGTCGTGACCATTGAAGGCTCCCGCTTCTCCACCAGAGCGGAGTCCAACATGTTTCGCATGTGGGGTGCTGATGTCATCAACATGAGCGTGGCCCCGGAATGCATTCTTGCCAATGAGGCAGGGCTGCCTTACGCCGCCGTTGCCATGAGTACCGATTACGATTGCTGGAAAACCGATGAAGCACCGGTCTCTTGGGATGAAATTCTTGAAGTTTTCAAGGGCAATGTAGAAAAAGTCACCTCACTGCTTACGGAAGTCATCAAGAACATTAAGTAAGATAAAAAATGTCACAAAATACAACGACCACATCCGCCCCAACACCTTGCGATTTGCTCGTTCAGGCAGATGTGGCCGTAACTCAAGATGATACCCGAAGAGTCATCCTCAACGCGGGTGTCGCCGTAACCAACGGTATTGTCGTTGGCGTTGGCGACCATGATGACCTCTGCGCTCAATACGAGCCGGGTACGAGTCTCGACCTCTCCGGCACGATGCTCATGCCCGGCCTGGTCAACGGGCACACACACCTTCCCATGACCCTGTTTAGAGGCTTTGCCGACGACATGCCGCTCATGGAGTGGCTGGAGGAACACATCTGGCCGGTGGAATTTCAACTGACCGATGAACTTCTCACCATCGGCGCGAACCTCGGATGCGCCGAATTCATCAGAACAGGCTGCACATCATTCCTCAACAGTTACATGCATGAACACGTCACCGGAGAGATTGTATCACTGGCAGGTCTCCGCGTTGTTCTGGGCGAAGGCTTCTTCAGCTTCCCGTCTCCGCTTTTTCCTACGGCTGAGGAGTGCTGGCAAACCATCCGTGAATTGAGTCAACGCTACAGCGACAATCCATGCATACGAACAGCTGTCACACCCCACGCGGCGTTCACAGTCACCCCTGACGAACTTGTGGCAAGCTTTGAGCTGGCAACCGAACTGGACGTCATCTGGCAGATACATCTGGCAGAATCCGAGACCGAGACCGCCATCTGCCTTGACAGGTACGGGAAACGCCCCATTGAGCTTCTCCACGCTCACGGACTATTGACCGGGCGCACCACACTGCATCATTGTGTGGATATCACTGACGAGGAAATAGAGATTCTGGCCGATACCGGTGTGAATGTCGTTCACAACCCGGCCTCCAATCTGAAACTGTGCTCCGGCATATCTCCTGTTCAAAAAATGCTTGATGCAGGTGTGATAGTCGGACTCGGAACGGACGGTGCTTCAAGCAACAACCAGCTCAATATGTTCCGTGACATGGCCCTTGCCGCTCTTATCGGCAAGGTCAGGCATGAAGATGCGTCTGCGGTCAGCGCACAGTCTGCCCTGGATATGGCAACCAGAGGTTCTGCCAGGTGTCTGGGATGGCCGGAACTGGGTCGTATTGAGGTCGGTTGCCCTGCCGACATGATAGCACTTGACCTTTCGACCCCGAACCTCATGCCCGCATACAATTATATCTCGCACGCCGTGTATGGCGCGACAGGCATGGAAGTATGCATGACAATGGTAGGTGGCAAAATTCTTTATCTGTACGGAGATTTCAGGACCATGGATATGAAAGCCATGCGGACTGAGGCTTTGCTGGCTTCAAAGTGGGTTCTTTCCAAGGCAAAAAAGTAAAAAAAGACAGCAAAAAACTTGACAACACCCACTCCTGGTGCATATCGAATTCTGCTCTTGCATTAAATTAAATTTTATATGCCGCTGGCATCCTGTGAGCCGCATTATTTTTAGGAGGAAGGCACAACATGGCCAAGAAGAAAACTATTTCCCTGGAAGGCGCTGTCAAAACCGACGCCGGTCTGACTTACAAGGGTGTCATCATGGAACCCATTGTAGAAAAATGTGAAGGTTGTGAACGCGCTGTCTCCTTTGAAGAGGACAAGTTCTGCCCCACCTACGCTCGTCCCGAAATCAAATGGGCTAAGGGCATCTGCAATTTCGCCACCCACGTCAGCACAGAAGTCAACAAGGGCGGCAAGGTCAAAGTCAACCCGCTCAAGGCTTCCAAACGCGCTGCACGCGGCCGCTAGACAACCGGAAATCAAAAATGGGGCGGGGCTTTGGCCCCGCCTTTTTTTTGTTTAGTCCCATAGATTTTTGGGCTATAAAACGACTTAACGAACCGGAGGACTCATGGACAATCTTTTTTCTATACTCGACCAACAAACTGAACTTGTTGTTGATCTCCAAAAAAAACTTACGTCAATTCCTGCTCTTGGCCCCAAAAATGGTGGTGATGGAGAAAAAGAAAAAGCCGAGTTTCTGCTTGCCCATCTCAAGTCAATGGGCATTGAAGATATCCGCGAATTCAAAGCTCCCGACAATGACGTCCAGTGCGGATTCCGTCCCAACATCGCTGCGATAATTCCCGGCAAAAATACAGATAAGACCCTGTGGGTCATCTCCCATATTGATGTCGTTCCTCCGGGTGATCTGGAACTGTGGACCTCTGATCCCTATACTCTGGTCCGCGAAGGCGACACGCTCATTGGCCGTGGTGTCGAGGACAACCAGCAGGGGATCGTTTCTTCCCTGCTGACGGCTCAGGCCCTCATTGACCACGACATCACCCCTGAAATCAATTTCGGCATGCTCTTTGTCGCAGATGAAGAGACGGGCAGCACGTTCGGCCTGGGATATCTCGTTCAGGAACATGAAGAACTCTTCAAGAAAAGCGATCTGTTCCTCGTTCCCGATTTTGGCGAACCAAACTCGGAAATGGTCGAAGTCGCAGAAAAATCCATGTTCTGGCTCAAGATCATCATTGAAGGTAAGCAATGCCATGCCTCGACCCCGGATCAGGGTTTGAATACCCTTATCCCTGCCGCTGATTTCATTCTCAGAATCAAGGACCTGGAAGAAATTTACGATGCGGAAAACCCGATTTACGATCCGCCTCGTTCCACATTTCAACCGACCATGAAAGAAGCCAATGTGGAAAATGTGAACACCATTCCCGGGCGTGACGTATTCTACGTGGATTCCCGTGTCATGCCCGAATATGACCTTGATGAAATTCTCGACACTATCAAGGGATTTGGCGCAGAAGTGGAAAAAAAGTATGGCGTCACCATTTCCTACGACAGAACCATGTACGAACAGGCTGCCCCCCCAACTCCCGCTGACAGCGAGATCGCACTCAAAGTCATGCAGAGCGTCAAGAAGGTCTATAACAATAATCCTCGCACTGTTGGCGTGGGTGGTGGCACTGTGGCCGCATTTCTGAGGCGCAAGGGATATCAGGCCGTTGTCTGGGCGACATTGAACCACAATGCCCATCAGCCAAATGAATGGTCATCCATCAAGAATACCATCAATGATGCCAAGGTCATGTCCGACATGCTCTTGGCCTAAGGCTGGCGTCAGATTCATGCAACGCAAAGCCCCATTTCCCGATCTTTTTGATCTGATCATAGTTGGCGCAGGCCATGCCGGTTGCGAAGCCGCCATGGCTGCCGCACGCCTTGGGCTAAACACCCTGCTCCTGACCATTAATGTGGATCGCATCGGTCACCTTTCGTGCAATCCGGCTATCGGAGGGCTTGCCAAGGGTCATATGGTCAAGGAAATTGACGCCCTGGGTGGTATGATGGGCCTCTGGGCCGATGCCGCAGGTATCCAATTTCGCATTCTCAACACACGCAAGGGACCAGCAGTCCGCTCCAGTCGTGCACAAATTGACCGCGCTGAATATATGCGCGTGGTCCAGAAATCAATTTTCTCCCAGCCGAACCTGTGGGTATTTCAGGACACGGCCGATGCAGTCCTGACCGAGAAAGGACGAGCTTGTGGCGTCAAGACACAGTTGGGTGAAACCATCCGTTCAAAGGCTGTACTGCTCACCACCGGCACATTCCTCAAAGGCCTCATTCACGTTGGAATGGATAACTTCAGTGGCGGACGTCTTGGCGATCCGGCTTCCAATTCGCTCTCCGACAACCTGCGCGAAATCGGCCTTGAACTGGGCCGCCTCAAGACAGGCACAACGCCACGCCTGCTCAAGGACTCCATAAATTTCGACAAGATGGAAATACAACCGGGCGACGATCCACCCATTCCATTCAGCTTTCGGAACAAGACCGTCCCCATGCCACAGGTTCCCTGTTACCTGACCTACACCAACCCTGATGCCCATGAAGCCATCCGCTCCGGGTTTGATCGTTCTCCCATGTTCACCGGCGTCATAGAGGGAACCGGAGCACGCTATTGTCCATCTATTGAAGACAAGGTCGCACGTTTTCCGGAGAAGGACCGACATCAGGTTTTTATCGAGCCAGAGGGTCTCAATCATCCTGAAATGTATCCCAGTGGCATTCCCACCAGCTTGCCGCTTGATGTACAGAAGAAAATGATTGCTGCCATTGAAGGCCTTGAAAACGCACAGATTGTCCGTCCCGGCTACGCTATCGAATATGATTATTCCCAGCCGACCCAGCTCAAACCGACGCTGGAGACCAAAATTTTACCGGGCCTCTTTTTGGCAGGACAAATCAACGGCACACCCGGTTATGAAGAAGCTGCCGCACAGGGGCTATGAGCCTCTCTCAATGTCAGCAACTCCCTTCAACGACGTGAACCGTTCCTGCTCGCGCGCGATCAGGCGTACATGGCGGTTCTGGTCGATGATCTCGTTACCAAGATAGGAAGAGCGTC
>JAFLJW010000103.1 GCA_022712815.1 Pseudodesulfovibrio sp.
TTCTTGCTGCGGGAGCCTCGATCACACCGCAAAAAAAGCGTCTTTTGGTTACTTTTGGACGCTTTGGCCCAAAAGTAACTCGGCCCGGAGGGGACGAAACCTCTTTGCTCGTTCTTCATCGTCACCGCAGGTGGCCTTCCATATATCTTTACCTCTTCCTCTTCCTCTTCAAAAAAATACACTTTAATAAGATGAACCCCTTTTCAATTTTTATTCTTCAGCCTGTCCAAGCATGAACACACCGAACGCTCCCAATAAATTCGGCAGGAACTTGATGACCCGTCCCTTGCTTTCGTGATGATGCGTGGACAATGCAACCTCCCGAACGATGGGAATATTCAGGCCTGCGCAAAACCGACGAAAATCAATGATCGGGATGACCCGAATGTTGGGTGTGTTGAACCACTGGTACGGCAGCTCTCTGGACACCGGCGCACGGCCAGTGAAAAACATCTGAAATCTGTTCTTGATGTGCGTGAAATTGGGAAATGAGACAATACCTCGCTTGCCTACCCGCAACATCTCGCGGATGAGCTTTTCGGGATCATAGACCTGCTGGAGCGTCTGGGACAAGATGACATAGTCGAAAACATTGTCCGGGTAGTCCTCGATTTCCTCGTAAATATCGCCGTGAATGACAGATAACCCCTTGGAGATAGCCTCACCAGCAGCGGTTTCGTCAATCTCGATGCCCGTCCCTTTGATGGACTTTTCCTGCGTCAGGTGCATGAGCAACGACCCGGTTCGGCAACCGAGATCGAGCACCTTTGCCCCCGGCTCAATCCACGATGCGATGACCTGAAGATCAAATCTCATTATTTTCTCCTGACATACTCTCGGCGTGAACCCGGCCAAGGAAACCCGATATCAGGCTGTTCAACCTCTCGTTGGGCAGCAGGAATGCATCATGTCCCCACGGGGCCTCGATTTCGCAAAAACTGACGTCCAGCCCGTTCTTTTTCATCGCCTTGACCATCGCCTTGGACTGATAGGTCGGGTAGAGCCAGTCCGAGGTGAACGAGAGGACAAGGTAGCGGCATTTGGCGCGGGCAAAGGCCGCTACAAGAGAGCCTTTGCCATACTGATTTTCGAGATTGAAGTAGTCGGCTGCCTTGGTCAGGTAGAGGAAGCTATTGGCATCGAACCGGTCAACGAACTTGTTGCCCTGATAGCGCAGATAGCTTTCCACCTGAAAATTGGCCTCGAAGTCAAAGGACAGCTCCACACGATCCTGAAGTTTTCGGTCGAATTTATGGCGCATGGATTCGTCGGAAAGATAGGTGATATGCCCGACCATGCGGGCCACGGCCAGACCGTGTTCCGGGCGACCCGTTTCATAGTAGTTGCCGCTGTTCCATGTGGGATCGGCCATGATCGCCTGTCGCGCCACTTCGTTAAAGGCAATGGCCTGAGCCGAATGCTTGGTGGTGGTCGCAAGGGGCAGGGCCGCACAGACCCGGTCGGGATAACGCACGGACCATTCAAGGACCTGCATGCCGCCAACGGAACCACCGATCACGGCCAGCAGTTTGTCGATGCCGAGCGAGTCAATGAGCCGCCGCTGGCAACCGACCATATCGCCGATGGTGACCACCGGGAATTCGGTGCCGTATGGATGATTCGTGTCCGGGTTGCGACTGGTCGGGCCGGTGGACCCCATGCAGCCGCCGATGACGTTTGAACAGATGATGAAATATTTATTTGTATCAAGAGGTTTGCCTGGACCGACCATCAAATCCCACCAGCCGGGCTTTTTGTCGTCCCCGGAATAATGCCCCGCCACATGGGAATCGCCGGTCAGGGCGTGGCAGATGAGAATGGCGTTGTCCCGGGCCTCGCTTAACGTGCCGCACGTCTCGTAGGCCAGTGAAACAGGAGCCAGCGTCCGCCCACTGTCAAGGGTCAGCCCGTCACCGGCCTTGCCAAAGGTGAAAGTCTCTTTTTTCACCAGCCCCACAGTCTGGCCGGTGTCGTGGTCGTCGGTATATTCGCTCATGGTTGTGTAAGGTACGACCCGATGAGGGCGGGGTCAACAGTCTACGGTCCAGAAATCGTATCGCCGCCAAAGAGCTTCCAGGCCAGCATGCCCCAGGTGAGGTTGTGGACATTGGTGTAGCCGCCGTCCTGCATCTGCTTGACCACGGGCGGGGAGCGATGGCCGGTCATGCAGATGACCAGAACCGGATGCGTTGAGTCCGGGGAAGCGAATGCCAGCTCGGCCAGAGTGGCGGGATAGGGAACATTGATCGCCTCTGGAATGTGGAATGAATCGAACTCAGCCGGGGTGCGGACATCAATTAGCACTGGGGCGCGGCCCTGATTGACAAGCATTTTCAGCCGCCATGGGCTCATGGGCGATACACCGAACCCGAACCACCAGCCAAGGTCCCACAGCATGAGAACCACGATGACGACAATCAAAATCTTCAGCACACGCATGGTCTGCCTATCCTAACTCAAAGGATGTCACCCCGAAAACCTTGTCCATTTCCATGTCTGGCATGGCCTCGGTGTACATGCGAACCGTCACGAAAACCTCGGTCAGTTCATATCTTTTTGCCATCTCCCCAGCCGCCTTGTTGGGTTCGATGATATCCAGATAAAAACTCTCACCCGGTATGGATGCGGTCAGGGCGGTAAAAATTGTCTCGGCAATCCCGGCACTGTCCGCAAACAGCGGCCCGATCTTGTATCCCTTGGCACAGGGGCGAATCACACCGAATCCGGTCAAAGTGTCACCGTCCACTACCCCGAATCCTCTGGCTCCAGGGGCCTCAAGCCAGGCCTGCATGAAGGTCTCGCGTGCACCGGGAAAGCACTGGCGGTCGTATTCGACTATTTTGGTGAAATCGACACTCTCCAGCCGAACCACATTGTCCGGTTTTGTGCCGCCGCCCATGCCTTCAAACCTCGTGCTGCGATAGAATGTGCTGAACCCGGCCTTCTTGTACGTCTGTTCCTGCTCGACGACTGCGTCCAGACCGATATTGCATCCTTCAAGGTGGGACATGGCGTGCTGCCACAGTTCCATGCCATATCCTTTGCCACGCGCCTCAGGCACCACGATATACAGGCCGACAAAGCCGTAATCATCTTTGTAGCGCACAGCGGAAATGGTTGCGATCAGTTCGCCGTTCAGCTCGGAAACAAAAAATCCTTCGGGATCGGCGGCGTAAAAGCATTCGGCATCGGACAGGCCTGGATTCCAGCCCTCCTTGGCCGCCAGACGGATGGCAAAATCCACATCGTCACGGGTCATGGGTCTGATGATCGGGACACCATTCATTTGTCACTGTCCTTTTCGATTTTTACTGTGAGGGCGGAATCGGATTTGAGCAGTATCTCACGTTGCGGGAATGGAAAATCAATGCCGTGTTTATGGAAAAGTTTCCAAATATTGAGAAGCACCTCGCTCCGAACATTGGTCACTCCCTTTTCGGCATCAGCGATCCAGATGCGAAGTTGGAGGTCCACCGAGCTATCGCCAAACCCGACCAGTCGGGAGGCGGGATGAGGATCATCGAGCACCCGATCCACGCCTTCATGCACTTTTTCAAGCAGCTTCAGTGCCAGCTCGATATCCGATTGATAGGAGATGCCCACCGGGATTTTCAGGCGAACATTCTTGTCCGAATAGGTCCAGTTGACCACCTCGCCCGTGATGAGCAATTCATTGGGAATCAGGTACTCCATTCCATCGCGCGTCAGGACCGAGGTGTATCGCCCGTGCATGTCATGCACAACGCCAAAGACGCTCCCCACCTCAATGGTGTCGCCGGGCTTGATGGAATTGTCCATGAGCAGCAGGACACCTGCCACGTAGTTGGAAATAATCGTTTTGAGACCAAAGCCGATACCCACACCAAGTGCGCTGGAGAAAATGGCCAGACTGGTCAGGTCGATGCCCACGCTGGACATGGAAAACAAAATGGCCGCCGTGAAAAGCACGATCTTCACTGTTTTGACCGTAAGCACCTTCAATGAAGGCGACAAGTCAGCGTTTCTCTCGATACGCTTTGTGACGAACTGAACCGTCAACGATGCAACCTGCAAGAAAAGGGCTGCCAGCAGGACTCCCTTGATCGCTCCGAGGGCTGTGAACGTATCCCCTTTTCCCATGGAGAAGGACAGCCCCTTGAGAAATTTCGAGATCGGCGAAAGCATTCCAAAAATATGCAGTGCGGCAATAGTCCAGACCATGATGGTCACCCATCTCGCCAACGTCCGGTTGGTCATCAACCCAGTCAAAAGCCGAATCACGATTCCGGCCACGGCCAAATAGCTGAGAGCGTTCAGCACCTGTGGATTTTTGTCCATGCCAACGAACACGGCAGCACATATCTGGGCCAAAATGATGAACAGCACCAGATTTCCGCCGTGAATCAATGCATTCAACGCAGAATTAGCGAGATCGCCTGAGACATGCTTGTCCGTCCACTTTTTGATGCGTGATGTCACTCCAGCCCAAAAAATCAGGGCCAGGAAAAAAGCACTGCCCGCACACAGCCATTGCGCCACCATGCTCCATGTCAGCACATTGGCCTGAATCCACATCGTCAGGTACAACAGTATGTCTTCAATTATCTTTTCCATGCAGGAGACCTCACTGTTTCATCGCTATCAGCCCACAAGAAACAGATCAAGCACTACGCCCAGAAAAAGTACCACTGCGATCACGCCGTTCATGGTGAAAAAGGCCACGTCGACCCGGCTCATATCGTCCGCCTTTACCAGCCGATGCTCGCCCATGAGAATCAGGCCAATGATTCCGGCCACCACGAAATACAACCAGCCCGCTCCGGCAGCCCAGCCAGCCAGCAGGAAAAACGCTGCCGCGGTCATATGGCTCAGGGTGGAAATGCCGAGCGCAGCCGGAATGCCCAGCCTCGCCGGTATCGAATACAATCCATGCGTCCGGTCAAAGGCCGCGTCCTGACACGCATACAGCAGATCAAATCCGGCCACCCACATGGTTACGCCGCAAAAAAACAAAACTGACGGCAGCTCCACAACCGGCCTCACCGCTATCCAGCCCGCCACCGGGGCCAGTCCCAGCACCGCGCCCAGCACGAAATGACACCAATAGGTGAACCGCTTGCAATAACTGTAAAATGCCGACATCCCCAACGCCACCGGCGACAGCATCAGGCACAGCGGGTTCAACAATGCGCACGCCACCACAAACAGAACCGCCGCGCCGATCAGAAACCCGACCGTGAATCTCACACTCAGCTCGCCCGTCACCAACGGTCTGCCCTGAGTCCTCGGATTTTTCCGGTCAATGTTCAAGTCCGCATACCGATTAAAGGCCATGGCAAACGACCGGACCGCAACCATGGCCACCGTCAAGACAGCCATCGTATACAATCCCGGCCATCCTTTCGCGGCCAGAAAGGCACCGATATACGCAAACGGCAAAGCAAACACCGAATGCTCAATCTTGATCATCCGACAAATCACACCAAATTTTTTAATTGTATTCATGATTGCCTCCGGCGGCTGGGGAAGGGGAGGAAAACCCCCTTTGGGAAAAGACGGTTTTCCTCCCCTTCCCCAGACCCCATCCCCTCCTTTCCGCTAAACCTTTTGTAGGCGCATTCGCGCGGGTGTATGGAGGGTGTAAGTTATACTGTTTATTGTTGTTTGCCTGGGTTGCAAGGGGGGTGCCTGTGAAGATCTTTAATATTTGTTTACCAGCACTGCTCCAAAGATCAGCAAGGCCACTCCCAGTAAGCGGGGCCAGGAGATTTGGTGTACCTGAAAGCTGACAAGGCCATAGTGATCGAGGATGAGGGCGGCCAAAAATTGCCCGGCCAGCAGCCAGGCCATTGTCGTTGCCGCACCGAGTTCCCCGGCCAGGACAATGGTGGCAAAGACAAAAAACGCACCGAGTGCGCCGCCTGTCCACGCCCACCATGGTGCGGTGGCGGCCATGCTAAGAGTTGGTACTGGAAACCGTGAAACCAGCGCGTAGAAAACCAGAATCACGGTGCCCACGGCAAAGGAGGCCATGGTGGCCCATATCGGATCGCCCAGCGCGGTTCTCAGGCGCAGGTTGATGCCTGCCTGAAGCGGCATGAGTGCCCCGGCAACGAGAGCGAGAAAAATAAAAATCCATTTCATGAAAGGAAGAATATAGCTGTTTGGCCGATTCGTCCATGGCTATCTGGTCAGAAGGATGCGGTCTGCCAGAGCTTTTTGACTTTGAAAATAATGCATTGCGTACCGGTGCTGATAAATCAACAAGTTCAATACGAATAAAAATCGTTTAGGATTCCAAAGGGCTTGCCCTTTGGCCGCCAGAGGCGAAGTCACCTGACAATTCCGCCAAAGGCGGTTTCAAAATCAAATTGCTCTAAAGGGTCAGCCCGAAAGCGGCTTCATCCACGTACCAGATGGTTTCCTCCCCCTCCAGTCGGGCAGCGGGGTAGCGGTCCGGGGCAGTGGGGTCATTCATGATTTCGCTGACAAGGGATTGCTTGTTTTTCCCTGCGGCGAGAAAAAGAGCGGTGCGGGCGTTATTGAAGACCGGGAAAGAAAGGGTGACACGGTCGATTTTTGGTGTAGCTGGCGGGTCTATGACAGGGACGACCCAGTCGGTAGCTTCAAGGGTAGTGGTTCCGGGAAAAAGTGAGGCGGTGTGACCATCGGTTCCCACGCCTTGAAGGACGAGGTCAAAACACGGGATTTCCTTGTCTCCGAATGTGTTTACGAGATCCCGACGCATGTTTTCAGCTGCCTTTTTCACGCCGAGTTCGCCCTTGATGCGGAATATATTGGCATCCGGGATGGGGACGTGGGAAAGCAGGGAATCAAAGGCGAGTTTGTAGTTGCTCTGCTCGTCATCCGGCGGCACAGCCCGGTCATCGCCCCAGAAAATGAAGGTCCGATCCCATGGCACGGCTCGCCAATATGGTTCGCTCGCCAGAATTTCGAAAAATCGTTTGGGAGTCGATCCGCCGGAAAGAGCGACTGTAAATCGTGCGCGTGCGTCCAGAGCCGCGTGCGAGCGGGCAATGAAAAGTTGCACGGCTGCCTTGCTCAGGTCTTCGATGTCCGCGAAGACGTGAAAATCCGCCATCATGTCACCTCAAAACAAACAATGCTGTTCACATTTATATATTTGACCAGCTTGATGCGCGGGTCATCTCGCCGGGGACCATTGCACTCCCTGGGAAGAAGCGTCAAGCGTTCACCCTTTAAAAAAAATTCAACCCACTCATAAACAACGGCAGCCGGAAAGAACAACGCTTTCATTGTGTTCGACTTGCGTATATTCAATACTCTTCAAAATCGAATCCACAAGTGAGGAACAGATGCTGGAAGGGTTGATGACACTGGAAAA
>JAFLJW010000296.1 GCA_022712815.1 Pseudodesulfovibrio sp.
TCAGCCTGAATGCCCGCTCCGCCACCGGAATCAGACCCGGCAATGGTTAATATGCATGGAAGTTTTTCCACGGTTCACGCCTCCAAATAAAAAAACGATTACCGGCAGGCGATACCACCTGCAACCGATAATCGCAACAAGACGAAAATATAAGTGAAAATCAATCGGGCTCTTTAAATTATCCGCAGGAAAGTTTGACGTAGTCTTCGATGGAAACGCCATTCCATGCCTTGCTGACCCAATAGGCTGTGGCCCAGATCATGAGAGCGGTCGCCTGAAGATCAGTCAACCTGCGCAGCTTCACCTCAAGGTTGCTCTTACCGGCACCGTGCTGAATATGCACGCTACGCTCTTCGCACGCCTCTTCGACTCGCAGCATGAGATACGCCTGTTTGGACTGATTGGGCAAAAGCTTCACTTCTTTATGTGATTCAAGAACCGTCTTCAGTTCGGCGACAGAGAAGTCATTGGAAACATTACGAATAGACTTGAAGAAAACATCCACAGCCCAAGGCAGGATGAATTCAGCACCGGCGCTCTTGGTCTTGAAATAGTCCTTGAGCCATTTTTCTTGATCATGTGTAATTCTAGCAGCGACCTGGGGCATACCGTCTCCTCCAAACTGAACCGGCGAAACTTACTACCTGTGGTACATTAAGCCATAGCTATATAAGTGAAACCGGGCAAGGAATCAAGAGTTTTTCTAGAAGAAAGTTAAATAAAGAAATGACTAACCATTGAACACACTTTTCAACTGCCTGAACAGGGTCAAAAGCAATGCATCCGGTGCATCATTGCCGTCAATATTGAGACGGACAATCTCAGTAACCATATTTTTACTGGGAGTTATCGTCTTTTTCGCAACCAGGATAACACTTTGCTCGCGATTTTTGACAGAATCTTCAGTGCGAATAACAAGCACCCAGTGTCCACTCTGTCGTTTCCACGAGGTCTCAACCATCATGGAATCCGACACTTTTCGCTCAATGAGATGCACGAAATCCTCAAGGGAAAAGTGCTTCCGCCCTCTTCCTTGCACTCCCAGATACTCACCTTCCGAACTGATAACCAAAGGACTTGCCAAAAAATTTGCCGGAGGAAAGTCAATTCCACCGACAGACGTCTCGCCAGACACTCGGCTCCTCAAAAAAGAAATTTCCTTTTCAAGCTCCGCGACACGTTCCACCTGAAGACGCTCCGACTCATTACGCTCACAACGCAACTCGGACACCTCGTCCCTCAAAGAACGAATCTCGCTCCGGAACAAGGACTGATTCTCAAGGACATCAGACATCTTGGACAGCACTCCGGCAAGCCCCTGAACACCTTCTTTGGAAAACCGCTGATCAAACGACTGATCATGCTGTTGATCATTCATTAACATGCTGAATTTCAATGCTAACTCTCTCTCAATCTGCTCAGTAGACCAATTGTCATTGAACATTTTCCTTATCCTCCTGAATATCTCCAACACCTCTACAGGATACCGGGACCGACGCCCTTCCCCACCGACAGATGGAATATATTTTTCAAACTTATCCTTATAATATACAATAGTAGAAGGAGGTATCTCCAACTGCCGTCCAACTTCTCTCAAGCTGATATATTTTTTATCCATAGCGGCCATCTTTTGTTGATCACTGATCTTCACGTTGTTTATAATTACAAATATCGCCACATGTCAACATCTTTTTGATCAACAATGATTATAGAAGACATTCCCGAACCTTGCTCCTCAAATCCATTTCCGAACAAAAAAAGGGTGCGGCGGAATCCCGCCGCACCCTTGAAGGTGGCATAAAAAATGACGACTAAACTCTACTGTTCAAGCCCTTCACGGACTTCCTTGAGCGTCCGCAAGACTTCCTGCATCCGACTGCGCTGAACCTCATTTTCAAGAGTGTTGCCAAGGTAAGCGGCTTTCATGGCCATTTCGTTGATCAGGTCATGCGCAATCATTTTCTTTATCTGGGAAGGCATTTCCTGCTGCATCTGCACCATCCTCTGATCAAGATTGGACACATCCTCCCGAAGAAGACCAAAGCTCTTCACCTCATTGGTCAGACCAGCAATATTCCTGTTCATCCCAAAGAAGAAAATCACAAGGAGAATGACGGCAAGGAGGGAGACGATCAAAGCGACTTTGCTCATATCTTTCTGGGTATCAGCAAGCCCTTGAACCGAAGTAGCCTCCTGTTCATCTCCACTATGTTCAGAAGAATTATCTAAC
This sequence comes from Pseudodesulfovibrio sp., assembly GCA_022712815.1. GTDB lineage: Bacteria > Desulfobacterota > Desulfovibrionia > Desulfovibrionales > Desulfovibrionaceae > Pseudodesulfovibrio. The sequence continues at coordinate 2,231 of JAFLJW010000296.1, forward strand.
TGAGCTGACTCTAACTTATGGACTTTGCCACTTTCAACACTCATGAAACACTCCATTAAGACCATTTTACATTCTTAAAATTTAAGAAAAGAACCATACCTCACGTAAGCATGACAATCAAGATTTTACCATTTCAATGAGAACGAAATCCTTTGAATCCAATCAAACTACTTGGAATCAACATTTTTGTACCTTAAAATTTTATTAGATGAACTTGGTATTATCTATTTATAACCTTGACATTTTTCTCATACAGCATGGTATAGATAATTTTGCCGGTGGATACTGCAAAACAAAGAACTACATTTTGCATAAATTCTGTTCTTTCCATTGCAAATCACCATAGCTATTTAAAATATATTCTGGAAACGGTCACAAAATTATGCATTTTAAAATAGTGGAACAAAACCATAAGGAGTTTTTGATGGACGATTACTTGAAAGGAGCGTTGGAAATTGTCAAAGCGCAGGCAAGCGTCAGGACCATGACCGAGGATGAAATCACTTCGATGATTCAAAAACTGGCCTCCGGGATCAAAGCCGTTTCAGACGGAACCACGGTGGAGAGTGATGACTCCTTTGCAGTTGACCCCAAGAAGGCTATCCGCGAAAAATCCATCCTGTGCTGTATTTGTGGGAAAACTTTCAAGGTCATCACCAAGAAGCACCTGTTGAGCCATGAGCTAACACCTGAAGAATACAGAGAAAAATGTGGATACAAAAAGAAACTGCCACTGGTCTGCAAATCTCTGCAACGTGAACGTCGCAAAAAGATGAAAGAGATGAAACTATGGACCAAGCGCGGAAAGAAAAAGTAGCAATACCCACACAGAACAAGTCCGGCCTATCAGGTCGGGCTTCAGACTGCTGACAAAGTCAACTCTGGCAGTTTGTTGACAAAGGTTCGAGTGGTAGGCGCAAAAAAGTTCAAGGACGACACGTACGTCCTGTACGTTAGGATTTGAACTTTTTTGCAGCAACGACGCAATCGGGCCTTTGTCAACAAACTGAAAACCCGGCCTATCAGGTCGGGCTTGTTTTTGAAGAGAGTATCCCTTCCAGCAACTTGTCCATGGTCTCCTCAATCCTTTTCCAGCCATGTACAGAGTGTAAATCAACGCCACCCAAAGTGCGATGAATGCGTGACCGGACAGCGAGAAAATTAACTGCTCCAGCCATGAATATAACCAAGGCTGTCAAATCAACCTCTTCCGGCGGGTCTTCTTCCATCAACTCGAAGAACTCCAACGCTGTTTTGGCACGAATATCCTCCAGTTCCCGCGTCAGCTCATTCCTCTCAATGGCCTCCCAGGCCAGGATTTCGAGCGTTTGCGGACGATCCAAAATCGCATGTAAATACCGTTTAAAAAACAGGGACATCAATTGATGAGGCGGCATGGACTGTACCGCCTGCCCCTCATTACCAAGCAACTCATCTACTGTCGGCCAAAAATCAACAGTCTGACCATAGGCTCCGACCAACCCATGTAACCCATTAAAATATCGATAGATCAACTTCTTATCAACCCCAGCTTCACGGGCAACAAGATTGACACCAAGCTGCTGAAATCCAACCTCAGCCAGGACCTTACCCACCGCCTTGATGAGCTTATCCTTGGTTACGTCCTTATTCCTGATGGGAATGACCTTCGGAACCACTTTGAGATTCGCCATGCATTCCTCCTCGAAAGAAAGTTACTTCTCTACTCGAATACTTCCACAGATAGAGAGCCTGCACAATGATAGTTTAAAAGTCCTGTCAGAGGCTACAAGGAGTTATTCTATAAAAAATCAAAACAATAGCCTCCCCTACCATCGTGAGGCTTGCGCAAATGGTGCAACTGTCAGGCGACGAGTGACTATCCAACCGGAAGCGTAGCCTGGCGACGAGCGCTATTTGATTGAATAATGCCTTCCGAAATCCCCTGTCTTCTCAACCGCTGACCATTCTTCCTTATAACGACCGTAGAACAATCTGGTCTGTTCCAGGAGTGCCAGCTGGTAGGCGCAAGATAAAGGCAGGACCGAAGCGTATTCCGATACGAGAGGGTCTGCCTTTATCGCAGCAACGACGCAGATGGCGCTCCTGGAACAGGCCAGACGCAAAAAAGCCCTTCAGCTTATTTAGCTGAAGGGCTTTTTTGAAAGAATCCTTGGCAACGACCTACTTTCCCACACGCTACCATGCAGTATCATCGGCGATGGAGGGCTT